>JANNMC010000356.1:0-4355 GCA_031397435.1 Candidatus Eiseniibacteriota bacterium | reverse complement strand
CCCCGTATTCCGGGTCTATCTTTGCAACGGGCGCCGCGGCAGGGCGGCGGCGCACGCCGCCCGGGGACTGCTCCTCCTGGCAGGAGGCGTCCTCTACGCGACGGGGCTCCTCACCGCGCCGGTGCTGACCGCGATCGCCTTCCTGTGCGCCACGGCGGCCGTGCTCTTCAACCCCGCGCGCGACTCCATCCTTCCGGAACTGGTCTCCGCGGAGCGGCTGGTGACCGCGAACGCCTGGATTCAGACCTCGCAGCAGGCCGCCTATTTCGCGGGCCCGCTCGCTGTCGGAGTCGTGATTCAGCAGTGGGGCGTGGGCGCGACCTTTCCGGCGAGCGTTCTTCTCTACGGCGGATCGCTGGCAATGATCGTGGCGATGGGCAACGTCGGCCGGGCCCACCGTGGTGAAGGGACGCCGGCGCGGGCGTACGACGACTTCCGGGAGGGACTCTCGTCCATCGCCCGCGACAAGACGCTTCTTCTGCTTCTCGGTTACACCGCGCTCGACAATCTCTTCATCATGGGGCCGGCGATCGTCGGAAACGCCGTCATGGTGCGGGAGACGCTCCATGGCGACGCGGGCATGTACGCGCTCGTGGAAGCGACGTACGGTCTAGGCTGGGGCCTGGGCACGATCCTCGTGGGGCGCTTCGCCCGCCGCGTGCCGCACGGGATCCTGCTCCTGATCGGCATCACGCTAGACGGCTTCACCTACGTGCCGCTCTATTGGTGCCGCTCGCTCCCCTATCTCCTCTTCGTGTCGCTCATCCACTCCATGGTCATTCCGCTGATCACGGTGCCACGGTCGACGATCCTCCAGCGCATCGTGCCCCGGGAGCGCCTGGGACGCGTCTTCGCGCTGCAAAACGTGGTGGTGGTGGGTATGACGGCGCTCTCGGCCGGTCTGGCGGGGGTGGTGCTGGAGAAGATCGACGCGCCGGCCTTGTTCGGCGTGATCGGACTCGCCGCGGGAGTGATCGGCCTGCTGGGGTTCGCGTCGAAGCGGTTGCGGCAGCTCTAGCGGCCACGCTCCCAAAGCCGCGACCTTCGCGATTGAATTTGTCGGTGTTTAGGCTATCCTAACTTTCATGTTCAGTAAACTAAAGTTACGCTCCGTCGCACCCCCCATCTTCCTCACGTTCTGGATCCTGCTCGCCATCGCACCGGCATCCGCCAGGGAACTCTCGACCGACCGCCCCGATCAGACCGAGAGCCCCTACTCCGTGGAGAACCGTCGCCTTCAGGCAGAGTTTCAGATCGCTTCCGTGGGCCGTGACGCGACGGCCTCGCGCTGGGCATGGCAGGTGGGAGGACTGAATGTGAAGCGGGGGCTCTCGGACCGCGCGGACCTTCAGCTGGTGTTCCCGGGTGTGGAGTCGGCCCCGGCCGGCGCCGAACGTGAAACGGGTATTGGCGATCTTACCGTGCGCCTCAAGTGGAATCTCCGCGGGAACGATCGCCCCGGGATCGCCGTGGGGCTCATGCCCTACGTGACGCTACCGACGGGGGCAAAGGCGTTCACGGCCGGTGGGTGGGAGGCGGGCATCATCCTTCCGGTGGCGGTGCCGGTCCCAGGAGGAGCGGGGCTCGGTCTCATGGCGCAGGGAGACATCGTGCGTGACGGGGACGGAGACGGCGTCCATCCCGAGGGCTTCTTCACCGCCACCGTCGGGCGCGACCTCGCCGGTCCGCTTGGCGGGTTCGTGGAGATCGCAATGCGGCTCCGGCCTCGTGCGGAAGGGAGCGATCCCCTCGCGCTCGACGTCGGCATGACGTACGGCTTGGGTGAGGATGCGCAGCTGGACGCCGGTGTTCAGTGGGGCCTTGGCGGCGATGCCGAAGATCAGCGCTTCTTCGTCGGCTACACCGTTCGACGCTGACGGCCGACTGTCGCCTCGAAGACGATGAAACCGAGCGCCGCGATGAGGATGCCGGCAGCGGCCCGCCAGCCCGACGCCGTGAGGTCGCTTCCGATGAGGAGCACCGTCGAGAGAATGAAGAGGATCGGCGTGACGGGGTAGAGCGGCGTTCGATAGGAGTCGCTCACCGCGGTGCCCCGCTTCTCCCGCTTCCGCTCCACGAAGACCGCCGCGATCGTCAGTCCGTAGAAGAGCCACGACGTCGTCACGAACCAACCCGAGACGTCCTCGAATCCCTGCGCGAACCAGAGCCACACGATCGAGAGCGTGGCCTGGAGCCAGAGTGCCAGGTCGGGCGTCCCGCGGCGTACGTCGAGGTGCGCGGCGCGTCGCCAGAAGAGCCCGTCCGAGGCCATGGCCAGCGTCACGCGCGGACCGGTGAGGATCGAGGCGCTCACGGTCCCAAACGTCGAGACGGCAACCAGGACCGCCAGCGCGCGCCCTCCCCATTCTCCCAGGACGCGGCGCATCGTCTCGCTGCCGACCGCCTCCACGCTGGCCACCTCGGCCGGCGAAAGGACGGCGAAGTAGGCGAGATTGGTCAGGACGTAGACGCCGACGACGATCACCGTGCCGAGCAGGATCGCGATCGGCATGGCCCGCCGCGGATTCATGATTTCCCCGGCCACGTAGGTGGAGTCGGTCCAGCCGTCGTAGGCGAAGAGGATCGGGATCATCGCGAGGACGATCGCGAGCATCAAGGGGTGCGATGCCGCCCCCGTCGTTCCAGCCACTCCCGCCGGAGGGCCGGCATGCGGCAGCAGGAATGCCGCGGCGCAGAGTCCCAGAATCCCCGCGACCTTCAGCGTGGTGAGAACCGTCTGCGTGCCGGTTCCCTCCTTCACGCCGAGCCAGTTCACGAACGTGAGAAGCAGGATGGCGCCGGCGCCCGCCGCGAACTGGGCGCCCTTCGGGAGCCCCAGCGCCTCGCAGAAGTAGATGGCGAAGACGCTGGCGATGGAGGCGATCACGGTTGGCTTGATGACGCTGAGGCTGGCCCACCCGAAGACGAAGCCAAGCCGGTCTCCGAACGCGCGCCGGATGAAGACGTAGAGCCCGCCGGTCTCGGGGTGCTTCACGGCGAGTTCCGCGAGCACGAGCGAGCCGCAGAGCGAGAGCGCGCCGCCCAGGATCCAGGCGAAGAGCATGAGAGGCGCGCTGGTCAGTTCCTGCGCCACCGAGTGCGGCGAACGGAAGATGCCGGAGCCGATGATGCTCCCGACCGTGATCGCGGTCGCCGCGTAGAGCCCGATCTGGCGCTTCAGCGCGGGCGCGGTGGTGGCCGTTCCGTTCGACGCGGATCCAGCCATCAACGTAGGAACGCCACGCGCGTTCTCAATTCACGATCGCCCGCCCGGACGACTGCGAAGTAGATGCCCGATGCGGCCCGGTGTCCTCTTTCGTCCCGCCCATCCCACGACGCCGCGTGCGCTCCTGCCGGCAGTGCGCGCGACGCGATGGTGCGGACGACGCGTCCCGATACATCGACAATGAGGACGCGCGTCGTGGCGGCGCGGTCGAGCGTGAAGGGAATCGTGGCGGTTCCACGCGCGGGGTTTGGTCGCGGCCGCTCCAGGGCGAAGCGGAGTGGCGCCCCGCGCACGGCGCTGATGGAGCCCGTGACCGTCTCGCGTCCCGCTCCGTCCATCATCGCCAGACGATAGGCGTACGTGACGCCAGGCTCGGCGCCGCGATCGACGAACTCGAACGAGGAGGAGCCTCGCAGGAGTTCGGGGGTGAGCCTCGTCCAGGAATCGGCCGTGTGTGGCGCACGATCGACGTGGAATCCTCCCTCGCTTCCGCCGTCCGTCCGCTCCCAGCGAAGCCGTACGCCGTCCGCCACCCCAACCGCCTGGAAATCGGCCAATGCGATCGCTGTCGTCGCCGTCTTCGCGATGAACATGACATCTAGAATCGAATCGGCTGGCGTGACCGCGGCCAAACTCAGCGTGTCTCCGAAGATGAATCCTTCCACGACGTGGTGGCCGCTGTAGGAATGAGCCTCGATCGCTGTGGGGGCCACGAGCGGGTAAAGGCTTCTTCCGCCTCCCCCGGTCGTGATGTACACCGGACCGCTCGGGTTCGTGAAGAAGGGATTCGACGCTACATTCGCCGGTGCGCCGCCGACGATCGGATAGGTCCGCGTGTAGAAGTGATTGTGCCCCTGGAACACGACGTCCACGCCGCGGGCCTCGAGAATCGGCCCCAGCGCGGCCGCGATCGTCGAGTCACCGCCATGCCCTCCGCCGTTCGAGTAGGCGGGCACGTGGAAGTAGACGAACTTCCACTTCTTCGGCGAGGCGGCGAGGTCCTGGTCGAGCCATGTCAGCATCGCCGCATCGGGGGCCTGGCCTTCGACCGTCACCTCCAGACAGACGAAGTGCGCGTCTCCGTGGTCGAAGGAGTAGTAGCGCTCCGTTCCGGTGGTGCTGTTGGTCG
>JANNMC010000337.1:0-1970 GCA_031397435.1 Candidatus Eiseniibacteriota bacterium | reverse complement strand
GCTGTTCCTGCCGGTCGCGTTCTGGCTCGCGTGTTGGGAGGAGGCGCCGCGGGGCGTTCGCCGCATGGTCGGATCGCTCGTCGTGCTCTCGCTTGCGCAGAACCTCGTCTTCACGCTCGCCCTCGCTCGCTTGATTGACGGCAGTGGGCTTGCCCCGTTACTGGCGGCGCTGGCGCTGAAAATTGCCCCAGTCGTGTGCATTGTCTGGCTGTTAGTGCGTCACCGCGAAGACTGGATGGCCACCTACCGGAGGGCGCGCTGGCAGCCGATGCAGGGTTTCGCCGGAGCAAGCCGTGAACACAGACGACGCGAGTCGTGTGCGGGTGATCGTGTTCTCGGGCGGCCCGGGATCCGGCGCCTTGGTGCGCCTGCTCGGCGCGAACCCGAGCGTCGATCTCACGGTCGCGATCAACGGCTACGACGACGGCAAATCAACAGGCGAAGTGCGGCGCTACCTCGGCAACTGCCTCGGGCCCTCGGACTTCCGCAAGAACGCTTCGACAATCGCCGCCACGCGCAAATAGTGCCCGGCCGCGTTGGTGGAGTTGCTCGATCATCGCTTGCCCGAGCCGTGCTCGCGCGAGGACGCGCTAGCGGCGCTGCGCGCGCTCGAGGCGGGCGCGCCAGTTGTTGGGGCCGCCACACCGAAAGTGGCGGCGCTGGCTGCACAGCTTCCGGCCGAGACGCGCGCGGCGCTGCGCGAATCCCTCGGTGCCTTCGAGGCCGATCTCGCGACCGGCCGCGACCAGTTCAACTTCACCGACTGCGCTGTCGGCAACTTGGTTTTCGCGGGCTTCTTCTTGCTGACGGGCCGCGACTTCAACGCCGCGGTGGATCGCTACTCGGCGCTGGTCGGCGTAGCGCCCGGCGTGATCATGGACGTCACCGATGGCGCGAACGCGGTGCTGGTGGCGCTCGATCGCTCGGGCACGCTGCTCGCGAGCGAAGCCGACATCGTCGATGCGGGGCGCCGTAATCACATCCAAGAGATCTACCTCGTGGACGCGCCGCTCAAGGAGACCGAGGGCAGCGAGGCGGAGCTACGCGCGGCGATCGCGGCGCACGAGAAGACGCTGCGGCTCGCGCCGGAACTGGTGGTGCGCATCGCCGAGGCGGACCTAATCGTTTACGCGCCGGGCACGCAGCATTCGAGCCTACTGCCCTCGTACATGACGCCGGGCCTCGGTTCATGCATCGCACGCAACCTCCACGCGGCGAAAGTGCTGGTGACGAATCTGCACGAGGACGCGGAGATCCCCGACGCGAACGCGGTGGAGATCGTCGAGAAGGCGCTCTTCTACCTGCGCGAGAAGGGCGCGAACCCGCTGCCCGCGCCGTGCTTGATCTCGCACTGCCTGATCAACGACCCGGCCGGCGCGGAGGCGGAGACGCCGTACATCCCGCTCGGCAGCTTGCAGCGGCTCGAGGATCCGCGGCTGGTACGCGTCGCCAATTACGAGGACGCCGCGACCGGGCGCCACGACGCCGCCAAGGTGATCGGCCCGTTCGTAGATGCGCTGGCTGCGCGCGCGCAGCGGCCGCGCGTCGCGGTGCTCCTGCTCGAAACGGATTCGCGCGACAAGCTCGCGCAGACGCTGCTCGAAGCGACACGCGCCGGCTTCGAGCGCGCCGCCGTGGACGCGACGTTCTTCTACGCGAGCGATGCCACGCTGCCGGGCGAACTCACCGCCGCGCTGCCGTTCGCGACGAAGAACGTGCGCGCGGCAGGCGTGGCCAATGCGAGCCAAGGCCGCGGAACCGACACGAACTCATTCCGCGCAGCCGTCGCGGCGGGCGCGTTCGAATACGTCGCGCTGTTCGAGTCATCAGGGATGTACCGCGGCGAGGATCTCGTCGACTTGCTCGCGCTGCTGCGCACGGGGCGTGTCGATGCGGCGTGGGGCAGCCGCCGGCTTTCGCTGCAGGACGTACGCGAGTCGTACCGCGTGCGATACGAGAAGAGCCCGCTG
>JANNMC010000287.1:0-1113 GCA_031397435.1 Candidatus Eiseniibacteriota bacterium | reverse complement strand
CACGCGGCCTCCTCGACGGGGGCCGCCGCGCGGCTCCCGACCCATGCGGCGAGCGTGGCCACGTAGCGATCCATCTCCTCGCGCGTCCGCTTCTCCGTCACCGCGACAAGGAGATCGTTCGGGCGGCCGCGGTCGAAGCGCGAGAGTGGGACACCGGCCAGGAGATTGGCGCCGAGCGCGTGCTCCACGAACGACGTGGCGGTGCGGGGCAGCCCAAGCACGAACTCCCGGAACAACGGCGCTCAATGAGCGACCGAAACGCCCGGGACGCGTGCCGCGCGTTCCGCCAGGTAGTGCGTCCGCTCGAGACACTGGAGCGCGACGTCGCGCATCCCCTGCGCCCCGAGAAGCGACAGATGAATGGTGTTCGCCAGGGCCATGAGCCCCTGATTCGTGCAGATGTTCGAGGTCGCCCGCTCGCGGCGGATGTGCTGCTCGCGGGTCTGGAGCGTGAGGACGAATCCACGGCGTCCGTCGAGGTCGACCGTGGCGCCCGAGAGCCGTCCCGGGAGCCGGCGGACATCCGATTTCCGGATGGCGAAGAAGCCGACGAGCGGCCCGCCGTACGACATCGAAACGCCGAGCGGCTGCCCTTCCCCGACGACGATGTCGGCGCCCTGCGCTCCCGGAGGAGTCAGCACCGAGATCGCGATCGGATCGGCCACCGCCACCGAGTAGGCGCCGGCCGCGTGCGCAGCCTCGGTGAGGGCGGCGCCGTCCTCGACAATTCCCTCAAAATTCGGCTGGGCCCACAGAAAGGCCGCGGCGTCCGCGGCAAGCGCCGCCGTGGCCGCCGCCAGGTCGGTGCGGCCACCCGCAAGCGGCACTTCCACGATCTCGAAATTCCCCGCCGAAGCGTACGTCGCGAGAACCTGCCGATGATGCGGGTGGAGCCCGGCGGAAACGACGGCGCGCCGCCTGTTCTTCGCGCCGGCGGCCAGGTGCGCGGCCTCCGCCGCCGCGGTGCCGGCGTCGTACATGGAGGCGTTTGCCACCTCCATGCCGGTCAGCTCGCGAATCATCGACTGGTACTCGAAGATCACCTGAAGCGTTCCCTGCGCGACTTCCGGCTGGTACGGCGTGTAGGCGGTCGCGTACTCCGAGCGCGACGTC
>JANNMC010000208.1:0-1632 GCA_031397435.1 Candidatus Eiseniibacteriota bacterium | reverse complement strand
TCCACCGCGGCATCGGCGTGAGCTGTTACAACGAGATCACTGCTCTCGGCTCCAAGTACTGGTACGGCATCGGTGTCCCGATGTCGGCCTACGAGTCCGCGAACATCAAGATCGATCCATCTGGACACGTAACGGTGTACTGCGGCACGCACTCGCAGGGGCAGGCGCACGAGACCGTCTACGCGCAGATCGCCTCGGACGAGCTGGGCATTCCGATGAGCCGCATCAGCGTGCGCCTCGGCGACACCAACGACACGCCCTACGGCTGGGGAACCTGGGGCAGCCGAGCGGCCGTGACGGGCGGAGGCGCAGTGATTTTCGCGGGCCGGAAGCTCGCCGAGAAGGTGCGGCGCATCGCCGGGCACTTCCTCGAAGTGTCGGCCGATGAGGTCGAGCTGATTGATGGGCGTGCGCGCGTGCGCGGAGCTCCTTCGCGTGCGATCGAGATCAGCGACCTCGCGAAGCGCGCGATCTTCACCGCGGCAGCGGAGCTTCCGCCCGGCGAGGAGCCCGGCCTCGAATCCACCAGTTATTACGATCCGCCGCCGGTGACGTTTCCGAACGCGACCCACATCGCCATCGTCGACGTCGACGTCGAGACCGGCGCCCTCGCGATCAAGCGCTACGTCGTGGTGGAAGATTGCGGGCGCATGATCAATCCGATGGTCGTCGACGGCCAAGTAATGGGTGGGGTGGCGCAGGGCCTCGGCGGTGCGCTGCTCGAGCATCTCGTCTACGACGACGCCGGCCAGCTGCTCACGACCTCATTCATGGATTACCTGATTCCGACGGCCGTCGATGTTCCCCACATCGAGATCGGCCACATCGAGACGCCGTCGCCGCTCGTGCCCGGCGGGTTCAAGGGCGCCGGCGAGGGCGGCGCGATCGCTCCCTTCGGCGCGCTCGCGAACGCCGTCGCAGACGCGCTCGGTGTGCGCGCCTGCGAGCTGCCGCTCACGCCCGAACGCGTGCTCTCGCTGGTTTCGGCGCGGAACGCATAGTGAGTGAGGCGGAGACTCGCGCGCTTTATCGCGACCGAGGGCTGCTGGGGCGCGTCGGGTTCGGCGCGCGCCCGGCGCTCTTGGTGGTGGATTTCATCCGCGGCTTCACGGATCTGGCGTGCGCGCTTGGCTCCGACCTGAGCGCGCCGCTCGGCGCAGCGGCGGAGTTGCTGCATTCGTTTCGCCTGCTCGCGCACCCGATCCACTTCACGACGATCTGTTATGTCCCCGGTCTCGCGGACTCCGGCCCGTTCGCGCGCAAGATCCGCGCGCTCGACGTGCTCATCGAGGGCAGTGCGTGGGTCGAGATCGACGAGCGGGTCGCGGCGCGGAGCGGTGAGCCAATCTGGATAAAGAAGGGCGCGAGCGCATTCTTCGGCACCGGCCTCGCTTCCGCGCTCGTGTCCCAGGGCGTAGATACGGTCGTAGTCGTTGGCTGCACGACCTCGGGCTGCGTGCGCGCCTCAGCGGTCGACGCATGTCAGCACGGCTTCCGCACGATCGTGGTGCGCGAGGCGGTCGGCGATCGCGCGAGCGGGCCGCACGAGAGCAGCTTGTTCGACCTCGACGCGAAATATGCGGACGTGGTCTCGCTCGAGGAGGCGCTCGGGTATTGCGCGGCGATTGGGCC
>JANNMC010000207.1:0-8887 GCA_031397435.1 Candidatus Eiseniibacteriota bacterium | reverse complement strand
TGATCTCGTTCATACCATTGGCCACAAGAATATCCCGTACAGAACGCTCCATGCGCTGGTGCAGCGTAGGACGATCCGATACGACTCGGGCTATCGGCATGGTGGCAGGTATCGCATCAAAACCCTTCATCCGCGCAACCTCTTCCACCAGATCAATTTCACGTTCGATGTCTATACGGTAGCTGGGCGGGATAACCTCAAGAGTTCCCTCGGCAGTCTCACGGACACGACATTCAAGACTAACAAGGATATCCGTTATTTCCTGTTGTGACAACTCGATGCCCAGTAAGGCACCGACCCGTTCGGGGCGCAGAGTGATGGCGGGTGTAGTCATCTTACCGGGATACACATCCACGACGCCCCGGGCAACGGTTCCACCAGACAATTGAGCAATCAGTGAGGCGGCCCGATCGAGTGCACGGGCAACCATGCCGATGTCGGCACCACGCTCAAAGCGGTGGGACGACTCTGTGTGCAGGCCGAGCCGCTTGCTGGTACGACGGATGGCGGCCGGCTTGAACCAGGCGCTTTCCAGCAGGAGATTGGTGGTGCTATCCGAAATTTCTGAATTGAGACCACCCATAATCCCGGCCAGCGCCACCGGACGAGCAGCATCGCAAATAACCAGATCATCGGCCGTGAGGATACGCTGCTGATCATCCAGCGTGGTAAACAGCTCACCCTCTCCTGCCCTGCGGACTACAATCCTGTGACCCTCCAGTTGCTCGCAATCAAAGGCGTGCAGCGGATGACCAAGTTCCATCATCACCAGGTTGGTAACATCGACAACATTGCTGATGGAACGAAGACCGACAGCATTGAGCCGTTTGACCAGCCATTCGGGAGAAGGAGCAATCCGGCAACCCGAAATATAGCGAGCGGCATAACGGGGACATAGATCGGCATCTTCAATAGTTACACTAATTGTGGAATCAGCCGCGTCGGATCCCTCGGCACGGTCGTGATCAAGCCGGCCACCGATACTCCCGCGTCGGCACACCATCTCGTCGAGATCCTGGCCGAGGCGGGACTTCCCGACGGCGTCGTGAACATCGTTCATGGCGGCGGAAGCGCGGTCGGTGTTCCGCTGGTTCAGCACCCCGACGTCAAGATGATCTCCTTCACCGGCTCATCGGAAGTCGGAAAAGACATCGCCGGGCGCTGTGCACCGACCCTGAAGCGGCTCTCACTCGAGCTGGGCGGGAAGAACGCCCAGATCGTGATGGACGATGCGGATCTCGACCTGGCGATCGAGGGGGCCCTCTGGGGCGCCTTCGGCACCACCGGGCAGCGCTGCACGGCGACGAGCCGTCTCATTGTGACGAAGAGCGTGCGCGACGCGCTCGTGCCGCGCCTGGTCGACAGGGCCATGAAGCTCCGGCTGGGCGACGGACTCGATCCGGCATCCGAAGTGGGGCCGGTGGTGAACACGCGCGCCCGTGAGGGAATTCACGGCTACGTGGAGATCGGGAAGAAGGAAGGCGCGAAGCTTCTCTGCGGCGGATCGTTCGCGGAGGAAGGCTCGCTGAAGGACGGATCGTTCTACCACCCGACAATCTTCGACCAGGTGACTCCCCGGATGCGGATCGCTCGCGAGGAAATCTTTGGCCCCGTCCTCTCGGTGCTGACCGTCTCCTCCTTCGAGGAGGCGATCCAGGTCTTGAACGACACGCCATACGGCCTCTCGTCCTCCATCTACACCAGGGACGTCAACCAGGCCATGCGCGCGGTGCGGGACATCGAAGCCGGCATCACCTACGTGAATGGGCCGACCATCGGCGCCGAAGTTCAGCTTCCGTTCGGCGGCGTGAAGGAAACGGGGAACGGACACCGTGAGGGAGGCCCGACCGTCATCGACGCTTTCACGGAATGGAAGTCGGTCTACATCGACTATTCGGGCAAGCTGCAAAAGGCCCAGATCGACCGCTAGGCCGCCACAGCCGTGCCCCGTACCGGACGACCCGCCATGGCGCCACGGCCCGCCGGCGTCGATCTCGCCGTCACGGACGTGACGCCAGCCCCGCTGGTGCAGGTCCGCCGCCGGGGTCACGTCGAGAGCGTTCACCGCGGCCATGTGGCCGTGGTCGACCTCTCCGGCCGCCTGATTGCCCGCATGGGCGAGCCTCATCTCCTCGTCTATCCTCGCTCTTCCTTCAAGCCGTTCCAGGCGCTCCCGCTTGTCGAGTCCGGCGCTTTCTCCCGTTCGGGGCTTGGCGCCGATGCGCTGGCCCTCATCGCGGGGTCCCATGGCGGCACCGACGCGCATGCGGCGCTGGCGGCGGCGATTCTGGCCTCGGCCGATGCCTCCGTCGCCGATCTGGCCTGTGGCACGCACTCCCCGTTCGACAAGCCAACCGCCGTGGCGCTCCGCGCGCGTGGCGAAGCGCCCGGCCCGTTACGGCACAATTGCAGTGGAAAGCACGCGGGGATGCTCCTTTTGGCCCGCTTCCTGGGGGCGCCCCTTTCGGGGTACACCCAACCGGAACACCCGGTGCAGCAGCGCATCTGGGCCACCTTCGAGGAAGTTGCCGGCGAGCCGTTCACGGACGACGAGCCGGCCATCGACGGCTGCAGCGCCCCGAATCCGCGGATGCCGCTCTCGACGCTGGCCTTCGCCTTCGCGCTCCTGGGCCGCGGTGTGGATGCGGCGGGAACCGCCAGGCCGGCGCTGGCGGAGATTCGAGACGCGATGCGGGGCTACCCCCAGTTCGTGGCGGGGGAGGGGCTCCTCGACACCGTGCTCATGCGCTCGTTACCCGGAATCGTCACGAAGATCGGCGCCGAGGCCGTCCACGCCATCGCGCTCCCCGACCAAGGGTGGGG
The DNA here is from genome assembly GCA_031397435.1 of Candidatus Eiseniibacteriota bacterium. Lineage (GTDB taxonomy): Bacteria > Eisenbacteria > RBG-16-71-46 > SZUA-252 > SZUA-252 > SZUA-252. The sequence goes on along the minus strand of JANNMC010000207.1, from coordinate 6,064 downwards.
AGTGGCCATCAAGGTGGAAGATGGAGCGGAGCGGGCGCTGGGGCCGGCCACGGTGGCGGTCCTGGCGGAACTCGGCCTGATCGGGACTTCCGAACGCGACCAGCTTGGCGCCTTCGCGGGGCGCACGTTGCGTAACCAGGCCGGCCTGGAGGTCGGCGACATCCGGGGCGTCGCCCGCCTCGTCAGGGAGCCTTCATGACCATGACCATCGAATCCCCGCCCCGCGTGAAGTGGGTCTACTTCTACGGCGACGGGCAGGCGGAGGGAAACGCGCGCATGCGCGACACGCTCGGCGGCAAGGGGGCCGGGCTGGCCGAGATGACGAATGCGGGAATTCCCGTCCCCCCGGGCTACACGATCACCACGCAGGCCTGTCGCCAGTTCTACGAAGCGGGCGGCAAGCTCCTCGACTCCATCGTGGCGGAGGAGGACGACGCGCTCCGCCGGCTGGAGAAGATGCTGGGGCGCCGCCTTGGCGACGCCGCGAATCCACTGCTGGTCTCGGTCCGCTCGGGGTCTCCGCTCTCCATGCCGGGGATGATGGACACGGTCCTGAATCTCGGGCTGAACGACCGGACGGTGGAAGGCCTGGCACGACGGAGCGGCAACGAGCGCTTCGCCTTCGACTCCTACCGCCGATTCATCCAAATGTACGGCGACGTCGTGCTCGGCATTCCGCGCCCGCATCTGGAAGCGGAGCTGACGCTGGCGAAGCGGCGCGCGAAGGTCACCCTGGACGTGGAACTCGACGCGGCGCAGCTTCGCGATCTGGTGAAGCGCCTGCTGGCGAAGGTCCGCCGCGAGATCGGCCGCGACTTTCCCCAGGATGGCAGGGAACAGTTGGCGGGCGCTCGCGACGCCGTCTTCCGCTCCTGGCATAACGATCGCGCGGTCCACTACCGCCGCCTCAACGGAATTCCCGATCACCTCGGCACGGCGGTGAACGTGCAGGCGATGGTCTTCGGCAATCTCGGCGATTCATCCGCCACCGGTGTCGGATTCACCCGCGACCCCGGAACCGGGGAGCATCGCTTCTACGGCGAATACCTCCGAAACGCGCAGGGCGAGGATGTCGTCGCCGGCACTCGCACGCCCCGGCCGATCGTGGAACTCGAGCGCGACATGCCCGAGGTCTACGCGCAGCTGCGTGAGATCACGGCGCGCCTGGAGCGGCACTACCGCGACGTGCAGGACTTCGAGTTCACGGTGGAGGAAGGACGCCTCTTCATGCTCCAGACGCGCCGCGGGGAGCGCAACGGCATCGCGGCCGTGCGGATCGCGGCCGACATGGTGGAAGAGGGACTGATCACGAAGCGCGAGGCGATCGAGCGTGTGGAGCCCGATCATCTCGACCAGGTGCTCCACCCGGTTCTGGACGTGAAGGAGCGCCGCAAGCACGAGGTGCTGGCCAAGGGGCTTCCGGCCTCTCCCGGCGCCGCCGCGGGCCGCCTTGTCTTCACCTCGGAGGAGGCCGTGGCGCGCGGGGCGAAGGAGCGCGTGATCCTGGTGCGGGCCGAGACGTCCCCCGACGATATCGCCGGCATGCACGCGGCGCGGGGAATCCTGACCGCCACCGGAGGGATGACCTCCCACGCGGCCGTGGTGGCGCGCGGGATGGGGAAGTGCTGCGTTGCCGGATGCGCCGCGCTGGTGATCGACGAGCACGCGCGGAAACTACGCATTGGAACGCGGACGATCGCCGCGGGCGAGTTTCTCTCGCTCGACGGCTCGACCGGCGAAGTGCTCCTGGGCGACGTGCCGACCTCCGACTCCGAGGTGGTCCGCGTGTTGACCGGAAAGCTCAAGCCGGAGAAGGCGCCGCTCTACCAATCGTTCGAGCGTCTGATGGGGTGGTGCGATGAGGTGCGCCGGCTTCGTGTGCGAGCGAACGCGGACATTCCGCGCGACGCCCAGGTGGCGCGTGCGCTTGGAGCGGAGGGGATCGGACTCTGCCGCACCGAGCACATGTTCTTCGCGTCGGAGCGGATCCCCCACGTCGTCACGATGATCCTGAACGCGCAGCACGCTCGCGAGGCCGAGGCGCGGATCGAGACGGCGCGACATGAGCTCGCGGCCGCCTCCCGCTCCGAACTGCCCCGGCTTCGGGAAGCGCTCCGCCGCGCGGTGGCGGAAGGGAAGGAGCCGATCGACGCGTTCAGCGGGGCGCTGGCGAAACTGCTTCCGCTCCAGCGCGCCGACTTCAGGGGACTCTTCCTCGCCATGGACGGCCGGCCCGTGACGATCCGCACGCTCGACCCGCCGCTCCACGAATTCCTGCCGAAGCGCGACGATTTGATCCGCGAATTGGCGGGCCTGAAGCGGAGCAGCAAGGGAAGCGTCACACGGCGCCGGCTGGAGCGCACCCTCGCCCGTGTGGAAGAGCTCCACGAGTTCAACCCCATGCTCGGCTTCCGCGGCTGCCGCCTGGGATTGCTTCACCCCGAGATCACCCGGATGCAGGCGCGCGCCATCTTCGAAGCCGCCGTGCTGGTCCGGAAGGCGGGGAAGGAGGTCCACCCCGAGATCATGATCCCGCTTGTCGGCGACGCGGAGGAGTTGCGGCGCCAACGATCGGTGATCGAAGGCGTGGCCGCCGAAGTGATGAAACACGCGAAGGTCTCGATCCCCTACACGATCGGGACGATGATCGAGGTGCCGCGCGCGGCGATTCTGGCGGACGAGATCGCGGCGTACGCCGACTTCTTCTCGTACGGAACCAACGATCTCACGCAGATGACCTTCGCCTACTCGCGCGACGACTCGGGCCGCTTCCTTCCCGAGTATGTTCGCGCCGGTATCTTGCAGAACGATCCATTCGTCTCGCTCGATACGAAGGGCGTGGGCGTCCTGATCCAACGGTCGGCGTTCGCCGGACGCCGCGCCAAACCGGGGCTGAAGCTCGGCGTCTGCGGCGAGCACGGAGGAGATGCCGCCTCCATCATGTTCTTCGAACAGACCGGACTCGATTACGTGTCGTGCAGCCCGTTCCGGGTTCCGATCGCCCGCCTCGCGGCGGCGCGGGCGGCGCTGCGGCGCGCTTGACGAATCGCCCGCGGTGACCGCGTCGTCATTCCGCGTCGCCGCGGTCATTCCGGCGCTGAACGAAGAGGACTCCATTGGACTGGTTCTGATGGAATTGCCACGCTCCCTGGTGGAGCGGGTCGTCGTCTGCGACAACGGGTCGACCGACGGTACGGCCCGCGTGGCGCGCGCTGGGGGGGCGATCGTCGTGGAGGAGCCTCGGCGGGGCTACGGCGCCGCCTGTCTTCGCGCGCTGGCGGCGCTGGAAGCCGATCCGCCGGCGATCGTTCTCTTTCTCGACGCCGATCGGAGTGACGACGGCACCGAAGCCGCCGCTCTCCTATCACCCATCCTCGAAGGGCGCGCCGACTTCGTCATCGGCTCCCGGGCCCTTGGCGATGCCGAGCCGGGGTCGCTGACTCCCGCTCAGCGCTTCGGAAACCGGCTGGCGGCCGCTCTCCTTCGGGGCTTTTACGGGGTACGCGCGACCGACCTGGGACCCTATCGCGCCATCCGCTGGGAAGTCCTCCGTTCCCTCGGCATGAGCGATCGCGACTTCGGGTGGACGATCGAAATGCAGGTGAAGGCCGCGCGCCGGGGAGTCCGGACCGTGGAAGTGCCGGTTCGCTACCGGAGGCGGATCGGACGCTCCAAGATCTCCGGCACGATCCGGGGGACCCTTCTTGCCGGAAGCAAGATCCTCGGGACGATCGCCGCCGACCTCCTCCGTCACGGCCTCCCTCGCAAGCGGGGCTCCGCTTGACCCCGGCTCGCCGCGTGGGCTACGCTTTCATCACCTTGCGCCCCGAACGAATCGTCGTCCTCATCGCCATCCTGGCATCCATCGTCGCAGCGGCCACAGCCTCCGCGTACACGCCGCCGCCCGTCTTCCGGGACAAGGTGAACCTCCAGTCCGGAATTACATGTAAAGGCTGCCACATCGACATCACGGAGCAGTGGGAGCGATCGGCCCACGCCAAGGCGGACCGGACGCGGAATCTCCTCTTCGGCCGCATGTACTTCTACTCGCTGAAGCAGACGCGCGGCGAGACCATGGTGGCGTGCGGGCCTTGCCACGAAACGGCTTCGTTCGTGAACCAGGACTTTGAGAACATTCGCGAGGTTTCGGCGGAAGGCGTCGCCTGCGTCTTCTGTCACTCCATCGATGGCTCCGCGGACCATGGGATGCCACCCGTGTCGCTCGACATCTCCGCGTACTCCGGCACGATTCGCACCCCCATGCCGAACTCGACTCACAAGTCGAAGTTCGCCCCGTTCCTCGGAACGTCGGAGTTTTGCGGGTCGTGCCACAAGTACTCGAATCAGCACGGCGTGGAGATCAGCGACACGTACGGTGAATGGAAGCGGTCCAGGTACGCCAAGTTGAAGGTGACCTGTCAGAGCTGCCACATGCCCGGTGGCGCGGGACGAAACGCCGCGGAAGGGCCGGTGCGCGCGCGCGTGGCGAACCACGCGTTCGACCATGAGGCGCTGGCCGGGGCTCGCCCCAACGCCGTGACGATGAGGCTCCGCGGCGAGCGGCGCGGCGATTCGCTCCGCGTCGTCGCGACGGTCACGAACGCGGGCTGGGGACACTCCCTCCCGACCGGTAACGACCAGAACGTCGCGATCCTGCGCGTGCGCGTGATGAGCGCGGCGGGGGAGATCCTCTGGGAAAACGACCCGTTCGAGGATTGGCGCGTCTCCGTGTTCGGCGTCCTCCTGGCCGACGAGTTCGGAAACGCCCCGGCCGAAACCTGGAGCGCGCGGAAGGTCGTACTGAACCGCCGCATCAAGGCGGGCGAGAGCGCGCAGGTGCGCCACGACGCTCCCCTCGGCGGCGCCACGGGCGCCCTTCGGGTGGAGGCGCAGTTCCTCCTTCGCCACGCGCGGCCGGAGACCATCGCCCTCTACGGACTCCCCGAATCCTACGACGCCGAACGCGTTCTTGCCGAAACCACCCTCACCGTCCCCTAGGTTCAGGGGAACGCGGGCGTGTTCGCCGAAGATCTCCTCCGCGAAGTAAGGCGAGCCGGCTACACGCCTCGCGCATTCCTGGCCTACATCCGCGCCATCTTCGCCCGCGTGACGCGCCGCCTTCCGCTTCACGCCGAACTCGTCCGCTCCATCGCCGCGACGTCGATCCTTCTCTTCAGCGTCCAGTTTGCCGGCGCGTTGACTCTTTCGGCGACCATGAACCGCGAACTCGCGGTCGCTTATCTCGTCAGCTCGAGCGCGGTGCTCCTCTTGGGAACGTTTTGGCTCCTGGCGCATCTTGGCATCGTGACGGCTGGAGGCGGGACGGAGGAAAGTGGGCGCGTGTTGAAGCGTCTGCCGCTTCCCGTGACGCTGACGATGCTTCGCCTCGTCTCCATCCCCGCGATCGTCCTCCTGATCGGGGCGAAGGCCTGGGGGGCCGCCACCTGGCTCTTCGTGGCGAGCGCGCTCACCGATGTGCTGGACGGCGTCGTGGCGCGCGCGCTTCACCAGGAGAGCCATGTCGGCAAGGTGCTCGACCCCGTGGCCGACATTGCCTTCAACGCCTCGGTCTTCGTGGCCCTATGGCAGGCAGGCGCCATCCCCTGGTGGGTTGCCGGGCTCGTCGTGACGCGTTACGCGATGCTGATCGGGGGGACGCTCGTCCTCTATGTCTTCCACGGACCGGTGCGGATCGAGCCGACGCTCTTCGGAAAGCTGAGTGGCGTCGTGATGACCACCGTCGTGGGACTCCTGCTTCTGGGTTTGGCGACCTGGACCGAGGCGGTACGCCAGCAATTCCATGAGGTCTTCGTCGTCGGCCTCGCCACGCTCTCGCTGGCGACAATCCTCCAAGCCGTCTTCATCGGACTCGCGAACAAGAAGTCGGCCGCGCCGGAGATCGAGGTCGCCCGATCGAAGAAAGTCGTCGGCGACGTCCGGTGGCCCCGCCGATAGCCCCACGCGCGACGCGGCGTTGCAGAATGCAATGCCGCACCCGGTAGGTTCTCACCCCTCCAGCGTCCCCCCCCCTTCCAGAGCCAACTCCGTGCAACACAACGGCAGA
>JANNMC010000197.1:0-17323 GCA_031397435.1 Candidatus Eiseniibacteriota bacterium | reverse complement strand
TACGTCGTGCCGCTGCCGTCCGACCGGTGCACCGGCAGAATCGGCGAGCCGGGAAGCGTCACGCCCGGATTGGCCCCGGCGATCGCCTTGTCGTTCCACATCTTGATCTTGCCCATGTAGATCCCCGTGACGATCGCGGGGGTCATCTTCAGGGGTGCCTTCAGGTCGGGGAGATTATAGGCGAGAACGACCGCGCCGGCGACCGTGGGGAAATGGACGATCGCGCGCGGCATTTCCTTCATCCGCTGGTTGTTGAGCGGCGCGTCCGACGCGCCGAAGTCGACCGTGCCGGCGCGCACCTGCTGAATGCCGCCGCCGCTGCCGATCGACTGGTAGTTGATCTGCGTTCCCGTCTTCCTGTTGTACATGTCAAACCACTTGGAATAGAGCGGGTACGGAAAGGTGGCGCCCGCGCCCGTGAGATTTTGGGCGATGGCCGGCGGCGGGGCCGCGCAGGCGCCCGAGCCGACGATCACGGCGACGGCCAGGAGGCCCATCACCGCTTGGCGAAACTCGCTGTTTCGAATCGTGAACATCGTGTCGTTCCTCCGTTCTGTTTCGTTAAGGCTTCGCGAACTTGAAGTAGAAGGTGATTCGCGCCTGCAGATCATGGTGCGGCGGCGCGGTCGTCGTGCCCCGAGCACGGTACCCCGCGGCCTCGATGTTCGGCATGACGTGAACGTCCTTGTACGGCTCCCAGTCGACACCGGCGATGTAGAGGTCGGAGTCGATCCGGTTCGCGGCCCGCGTGTCGGGCTGGAAGCGGTCGTAGCGCCCGAACAGGGTCGCCTTGTCGTGCGCCTTGTAGCGCCCGAAGAAAGAGAGTCCAAACGGCTCCTTGTTCGCGCTCGTGCGGCTGTGATTCACGCGATCCACCGCCTCGGCCCCGAGCGCGATCCGACGCAGCTCGTACCAGGCGAAGACCTTGAAGGTCGCCTTGTCGGCTCCCTTCGCGCCCCATTCGTAGTCGGCGAACGGCTCGATGCGGAGATCGTCGGTCACCTTGAGCGGCATGCTCAGATAGACCTTCTTGTACCGGTTGTCCTCGGGCTTGTTGCCGATGCCGTTCCCGAGCATCGCGTTGAAGCCGACGCGGTGGCCATCATCCGCAAAGCCCTTCAGCAGCATGCCCACGTCCGAGCTTCCCCCCAGGCCTCGGAAGTCGGCGATCGACTTCTCCAGCGAGCGGTAGCCGTAGATCTCGTCCACGCTCTCCCAGATCGGCGTGGAGAGAATTCCAAACTGAAACGTGGTGCGGGGGAGGATGTTCTTCACTTGGAGGTACGCGTTCCGGACCGCGAGTCCCACTTTACCGTCCGACGTGAGCGACTTGTTGTCGGCTTCCAGTCGAACGCGCGTCGAGTACTTGATGCTGAGCTCGGCGTCATGCTGGAAGTAGACCCGCCGGATCTGAACTCCGTTCAGGTCGCGTCCGATCACCTTGGGCCGGCCGTTCGCGTACGGCGATCCGTCCAGGTTCACCTTGGCCGTGTCGGTGCCGCTCGAGTTGTAGGAGTGCCCGGGATCGCCGGACACGTTGTAGTAGTAGTCCCCGAAGACATAGCCGCTGATCTTCCCGCGTGGGAAGTCGGGGTCCGTCCCGGTGACCGGCGTCTGCGCCAGGGCGACACCCCCCATCAGACCAAGTGCGCCAGTCATGATCATCACGAGTCGCAGTACCCGCTTCAGCCACTGCCGTTGCGTCATTCTCTCTCCTTCTCCCCTGTCATTCGCCGCGTTGCATCGCGTCGGGTCTTTCCGGTGCATCCGCACCGATGCCCTAGCCGGCGTTGTTACGGAGAAGGTACGGAGAATCCGATGAACGCGATGTTACGGATCAGTGCCATCCGTGTTACGACCGTAACATCGCCAGCGGGCGTGGCTTCACGGACTGGTTGGTAAATGCGGCCGTCCGGGGGGGCTCCGACCCCCCGGACGTGTCGAAGTTCAGTCCACACCGCCACTTGGTGCGATGCTTAGGCTGTCCGTCCGTGGCGTCCCGCTGATGTGAACTCCGGGCTCGATCCGCAACCCGGTGACTAACCCACCCCCCCGTGTCGAGGATGGGATCGTACGTTTTGGAACCGCGATGCCGGTCTGTTCGTCCCGTTCGATTCGCGCGCGTCCCGTTCCGTGCCTTGGGCTAGGGGGCACTTCGTTACGGGGCGGCTACCAGACGACACGCGACACCCAGCGCTCGCGGAGCGAGGTCGTCGGCCACCGTGTGAGGCGTGCACGACGGCGATGACCACGCGCGGGACTCTACCGGTACCGCGTGACGGGGTGATGATGCCGATCTGAAGAGTTGGTTACGGCGGCGGGCCAGCATGCGCTGGAGCGCCATGGCGTCCGCCGCGCGACGGCGATCAGTCACGGTAGAGAAGCGCCTTGAAGCGCCCCTTCCGCTCGGCGACGCTAGGTGCCAGCGTGATCTGATGGATCTCGGCCGTCACATCGTTCACCGCGAAGATGGTGACATCGCGGTGGAGGAGGAAGTTGGTGAACTCCTGGATGCGCTGCGCCTCGATCTTCAGATAACGGAGCCGGCGCCCGCCATGGGCGCCCATCGCGCGGCTCGCGCCGGAGAGGCTGCGCGGTTCGGAAAGCGACCAGGCATCCTCGGCGGTGATGTTCGTGATGGGGCGGCTTTCCGGGAACTCTCTCCAGATGATCGTCTCGAATTCGCTCCGCGTGACGCGGAGCGCGCGGAGCGCCGCTTCGTCGTTCGCGTTCAGCGCCGCGACGACGAGGCGCCCGAATTCATCCATCGATCCGGCACCACCCTGGAAGGGAGTGGAAATCACCGGCGCCTCGCGTCGTCCCCGACGAACCGATGCCGACTCGGGATCGGCGGGGGGGAAATAGCCGGGGGCGCCTTCCAGCGGCGAACGCCCGGTGCGCGGGGAAAGCGACGGCATGGCCGCCGCAGATGCCTTGGTGGGGGTATGCGCGGAAGCGACGGCGGACTCGGCCGCTGGGCGCGTCGGCGGCTCAATCCTCGATAGCGGCGTCGCCGAAGGCGTCGGGGTCGCGGCCGGAGGCGCCTCGGCCGTCGGCCTCTCGAGCGAGATCTGCCGCGCGCGGGGATACGCCGACATCACCGTCACGTACGCCGTCGCGGCCACCAGGACCGCCGCGGCCATCCAACCCCATCCACTTCTTCGCATCGCGCTCCCCTTCCTAGCGCTTGCTCGTACTGATGGAGACGGAGAAGGAACGGCCCGGATCGGTGCGCCGGTGAATCTTGTCCAACTGGCGATACTCGGCGCCGCGCTCGAGCATGTTCTCCACCGCGATCTTGGCGCGAAGGCCACGGCCCACCTTGAAACCCAGGGTCGTGTCGAGGCTGAGCGGCGGATACTCATAGACGTCGGGCAGCGGGGCGCCGGGGGTTCCCGAAACGCCACGCTCGGAGAGGCGTTTTCCGAAGGAGCCGAGCAAGAGCGCGCCGTCCAGCCACGATCCATCATCGTAGTAGAGGCCCAGATTCAGCGAGTAGGTCGACTGCCCCTGCAACGGGGCCTCGGTGTAGATCGGTGCGCCGTTGTCGTCGATCGAGGCGCGGAGCTTCGCGCTCGAGCTGACTCGGCTGTAGTTGGCGCTCGCGGCCCAGCGGCGGAGATGGCGCGTCACCTTTGACAGACCGCTCCTCGCCTCCAGCTCGACGCCCTTCAGCTTGCCATCTCGCCCGTTGACCGGAATCTTGACCTTGTTCCCCCCGGCTCCCTGAAGCGAACTTTCGATCGGCCGAGGCAGCGCCTTCCGGAAGAAGCTGACCGCCAGCACCTCGCCGGGCAAGGGGAAGAGCTCCCATCGCACGTCGTACGATTCGATGGTCGTCGCCTTCAAGTTCGGGTTCCCCGCCTCGGACATGCCTAGCTCGTAGTTGTACATGTCGAAGGGTGAGAGTTCTCGTAGCTCGGGCCGGTTCAGCGTCTTGCTGTAGGCGCTCCGAACGTTCATGTTGGACGTGGCGCGCCAGGTCAGGTTCACCGCCGGCATGATGTCGTCAGTGCGAAGCCGCGCGTCGGTCTGGCGCGCATTCGTGACGAACGGGCTCTTCGACTCGACGCCCTGATCCGAAACCTCGTAGCGTGCGCCGCCCGCCAGCGTGACGGTCTTCAGGATGCTCAGGTCGCCCATCAGGTAGCCCGCGCGAACCTGCTGCCGCGCGCGATAGGTGTCGTTCTCCCGCGTTCCCTCTTCCAGCTCGAAGTAGCCGGGCTTGATGTTCTCGTCCACCAGGAGCGACTCAGGCGGAAGCGAGGTGTCGAGCGAGGTGCGCCCGGCTGGTTGGAGCTTGAATCCGAGACGCCGGTAGGACGACACACGCCGGCGGTCACGATACGATCCGCCAGCCTTGATGGTCAGCGAGCGCTCGCCGGGAAGCGTGATCGCCTTCGCCAGGCTTCCGCTGGCGGTGCGGTCGAATTCGTTCATGTCGCCGAAGATCCGCGTGAGCGGAAGGGTGCGACGGGTCGTGAGGACCAGGCGGTCCGCCTTCCACTGGTACTCGGTCTCGCGGCGATCCGGCTCGTCGCGCATGCTCGAGGAGTAGCTCATGGCCCACTTGGCCGCCAGCCGGCTCACGAATGGCATCTTGTGCTCGCCGGAGACGACCGACTGGAAGACGCCGTTCTGAATGAACGTGAGGCTCGTCCGGCGAACGATGCTGTCCCCGAAATCGTAGTTGGGGCCCTGCTCGATGCGCGTGGCGTCCTCGGTCAGCCGATAGTACTGGCTCGTCAGCGAGATCTTGTGGTCCGTACCGGGGCGTACCGATATCCCGGTGAAGGCCGCGCCCATGACCGACTCGCTCCCCTCCTGCACGTCATAACGGTAGGAGTAGTAGAGCGACTGGGAAGTGCCGCGGAGGTCGTTCGTCTGGCGGCGCTGGAGCGAGTAGCCGTTCGAGAGCGAAGCCCACCCCAGAAGGGAGACCGGAAGCCCGCGGATGGAGAGACTCCGGCCGAGGGTGGCTGAATAGGAGTAGCTGGGGCGGTCGCTCTCGCTTTTCGGACTCCACGTCTTGCTGAACGAACGTCCGACGGCTTGAAGCTCTTCGCGAGAGAGTCCATCTCCACCGAAGAGGCCCATGGTCGTGATACGGCGATTGCCCGCCAGCTTCTGGAAGGTGCCGGGGAGCGCCCGCGTGCCGTCATCGAAGCCAAGGAAGTCGAGGCTGCCTCCCTTGTACCCGATGGCACGCATCCCGTTGCTCGCGGCGTAGCCGGTGCCGGCGCTCTGCGAGAACTGATTTCCCTCTTTGAAGTTCTTCGTCTCCAGCTGGATCGCGCCGCCGGCGAACTCTCCGTCCTGGTCGGGCGTGTAGGTCTTCTGAACCGAGATCTGGTCGAAGGCGCCGCTGGGGAAGAGGTCGAGCGGGATGACCCGCTTGTTCGGTTCCGGCGAGCTGAGGCTGGCGCCGTTCATCTGGACGTTCGTGTAGCGCTCGCCCAGCCCACGCACGAAGACGTACTTCCCTTCCACGAGCGAGAGCCCGGTGACGCGCTGAAGCGCCTCCCCGGCGTTCGAGTCGCTCGACTTCGCGATCTGCTGGGCGCTCAGGATGTCGCTGACCACGACGGCCTTCTTCCGCTCGGTGAGCGTGGAGGCTTCCGTCGCCTTGGCCTGCTCGCCCTTCACTTCAATACCCTTCACCGAAAGCGGCTTCGGGACGAGCGTGACGGAGACCTCGGACATGCCGCCGGCGGTGACGACGATGTCGTCCCGCACGGTCGGCACGTACGATTGATACGAGAGGATGGCTCGGTACGTGCCCGGCGCGACGGTGAAGCGGAACGCGCCTTCGGCATCGCTCAGCGCGCCGACGACCATCGTCCACTCCGAGTTTGCCGCGTCGATCCGGTAGATCCCGATTCGCGCGTTGGGGAGCGGCTGGCGGTCCTCCTGGTCGAGGACGACACCGGTAATGACACCGGTGGAGGCCGCCTGGGCCATGACGCGCGAGGGCGCGGCGCCCGCAAGCAACGCCGCGACGAGGAGAAGCACAGCGGGGAGGGACGCCCTGAGGGCGCCCTCCCCCATCCGTACGAGCCGATCCGACACTCAGTGCCTCCTACTTGACCACGACGAGCTTCCCGGTGGCGGCGACGCCATCCTCCGCCGAGAGGCGGAAGAAGTACTGGCCGGCGGGAAGCGAACGAGAGGGAGTCCACTGAACGCGATGCACTCCCTTGCCCATCGGACCGGACGAGATCGTCTCGACCAGGCGTCCTTGGGCGTCGAAAATCTGTGCGCGAGCGTCGCGGCGATCGCGATTGAGACCGAACATGATCTGGGTGGAACCGCTGGACGGGTTCGGGCTCGCCGTGATGTAAGAGCGACCCGAGCCGAACGGATTCGGGCTCTCGACGGCGGTGACCACCGGCGAGACGAGGACGGCGGGAGCCGTGCCGGCACAATTGGCGAACGTCTCGTTGTCCTGGACCCGGAGGCCGCGGCCGCGGAATCCGACGACGACGCTGTTCAGGACCGTTCCGGCCGTTCCACGACGGAGATTGATTCCTTCGTTGGCCGTGCCGGCGCCGGCGATGGGAGGGTTCGTGCCGACGAGCGTGAGGTTCGAGAGAATCGGATTCGACCGGCCCGGCGCGGCGAAGTTGAATTCGCTGTTGTCGGCCTCGATCCCCTTGTCGCCACGACCCGGGTACTGCTGCACGATCGCGAACTGCACGCGACCGCGCCAGCCAAGCTGCCAGTCGAGACCGTCATCGTCCGCGCCCGTCGCAACCAGGTGCTTCGCGCGCCCGGTGCCGCCGAACCACTCGAAGGCATCATCGCTGCCGAGGGTCGCCTGGACGTAGTCGATCGTGGTGGCGGCGCCGACGGCGTTCATGGTGAGCGAGTTGAGCTCGTTGTTCGTGCTGATTTCCTTGCCCGAGTACTCGATGCGGAGGTACCGGATGGAGCCGCTGTTGTCGTTGTCGTTGCCGCCGCCGTAGTTGCCGGCGCCGCCTTCGCTGATGCACGAGTCGCCCGCCGCCGTGTTGGCGCAGTTGGCGACCGCGCGGCCGTGGATGACGATGCCGCCGTTATCGCCCGGCGCCATGAGACCCAGCGTGGCGTCCTGGTCGCTCGTGAAGACAACGGGCTGAGCCTTGGTGCCATTCACGACGATCTGAGCGCCGCGATCGATCGTGATGTAACCCGTCGTGGCCTTCTCCCCGAAGAGGTAGGTTCCGGCCGGGATGGTGAGCGTCGTTCCGGCGACCATCTCGAACTTGCCGCGAATGAGGTAGTTGTTCGTGTTGACGAGCGTCAGGTTCGTGAGCTGCTGGCCCTGGAGAATCTGGACCGGCTTCGCGTAGTTGATGTCCGTACGTCCCAGGCCGCCCGAGGTGTTCGTGTAGAGCCAGCCGCTCGTCCAGTCCTGCGACGGATCGGCGAAGCGGTAAGGGATGGCGCCGATGTAGTCGGTGTTGTCGAACCACGAGTCGAGCGACTTCGAATCCATGACCACCGCGTCCGTGGCGTACTTGGCGTTCACGGGACTGTTGAGCTGCGGATCCCAGCGCGGCGTCGTGAGATTGAACGGATCGACGAGGTTCGGACTGACGTCGGTCCGGTTGTGCGTGAAGAAGGTGGTTCCGAGCTGAGTGGTGGTGATGGTGATCGGCGTGCCGGGGAAAACGCCCGTCGTGCAGGGGCCGCTTTCGGTGCCCCACGGAACGGCCGTCGTTCCGGTCGGCGCATTCCCCCAGAGCAGGTTTCCGTCGAACACGAGCCGCTCGGGGGTGCTCGCCCCATTCGCGGGTCCGGCGGCCGCGGCCAGTGAACCGGCGACGGCGAGGATGGCTAGGATTCGCATCTGAAGCATGTTGTCGGTCTCCCTTGGGTCATCGCCCGAGTAGCTCCGGTGTCGGACCGGCTCCGTCCGTGATCCTCCCGGCGGCGACAGTCGCAGGCTAGGCTGGGGACGTAACGATGCTGTTTCCGCCACCGTACGTCAGTGTTACGTCCCGTAACCTGAGCCCGCGACCCGTCGGCCGGGCGGGCACGCTCCTTACTTCAAGATCGTGAAGCGACCGCTCAGCGCGCCGTCCGGCGTCTCGGCGCGATAGAAGTAAACTCCTGTGGCCAAACGGTTTCCGTCCTGGTCGCGGCCGTCGATCCGAATGTCCTGGTAACCGGCCGGGGCGCTCGAACGGTTCTCGAGCATCCGGACAAACCTTCCGCTCGCGTCGTAGAGGCGGACGCGGACCGAACCGGCCTTGGTGGTGACGAAGCTGAGCATCGCTTCAGGATTGAGCGGATTCGGCGAGACGGAGGCAGCCAGAGCGCCGCCCGTACCGAAGACGTCGACCTGAATGCTGCCCGCGATCAGCGCGCCCGAGTTGAGCGATCCGGCGAGCGTTAGCGTGACCGTGGTGCGCCCCGACGGAAGTCCCGCCAGCAGCGTGCGGAGATCGGACTTCGTGAAACAGAGTCCGAGTTCGGAGACTCCGTTGTTGTCGGTGTCGCCCGAGAAGAGCGACTTCCCGCCGACGGCGTGAATCTGATTGGCGCCGTAGGTCAGTACGACCGAAGGGAGCGAGATGTCGCTCAGGACAAAACCGTTCCCCACCGCTTCGAGCTGCAGGCACCACTCCGGCTTGCCCGAACCGAGGCGGATCACCTTGTTGCCACCGCCGCTGGTGAAGAGGCGCGTGGCGAAGATCGACGTGATGGTGGCGCTCGTCGTCGAGTTGTCCGAGAGAGCCGGGCTGCCGTTGTCGGTGACGGTCAGGATCACGGCGTAGAGACCACCCGCTGCGTAGATGTGGGTGGGACTGGCACCGGTGGCCGAGCCGCCGTCACCGAAGTTCCAGGAGTAGGAAAGGACGTCGCCGTCCGGATCGCTGGAGGCGGTTCCGTTGAAGGAGACCGCGATCCCCGCGACACCGGTGTACGGGCCGCCGTCGAGCGCCAGCGGAGCGCGATTCAGGTTGCCGACCGAGATGGTCGTGGTGGCCGAGCCGAGGAGCGCGTTCGAGGCGCGGAACTGGACCGGGTAGCTACCCGCGTCCGCGAAGCCGGGCGTCCAGTCGAAAGTGCCGGAGGCATTGCCCGCGTCGACCGTGAAGGTCGCGCCGACCGGGAGCGGGGCAGCCGTCAGCGAGGCGATGGCATCGCCATCCGCGTCGGCGGCGCTGACCGCGAAGGAGAGGGCGCTTCCCTCGGTTCCTGAAACCGTGGCCGGCGCGGTGACGACCGGCGCGCGGTCGACGTTCGCGACCGTGATGACCGTCGTCCGGGTGGTCGAGAGTGCGTTTGATGCCGTGAAGTCGACCGAGTAGCTGCCGGCCTGGCTGTAGCTGGGGGTCCAGGCGAAGGCACCCGAGGTCTTGGCGGCGTTTGGCGTGAAGCTGGCGCCGGCCGGAAGGGGCGACGCGGTGAGCGAGAGGATCGGCGTGGCATCGGGATCGCTGGCGGTCACGTTGAACGCGATCGCGACGTTTTCAGTGCCTGCGACGGTGGCCGGCGCCGTGACGACCGGCACGCGGTCCGTATTCACCCGAATGCGCACCACGACGACCGTCTTCAAATTGAGGACGCCCGACTCCGCGATGAAGTCGATGCCGATGTTGCCAACCTGGGCTGGCGTCGGCGTCCAGAGGAACTGGCCGGAGGTGTTGGCCGCGTTCTGCGTGAAGGTCGCGCCGGCGGGAAGCGGCGTGTTCTGTGTTCCCTTGCACTCGAGCAGGTTGATCGCATCGCCGTCGGGGTCGCTGACCGTGACGTTGATGGTGGTGAGGACGTTCGGAACGGTGGTGATCGTGCCGGAAGGCGACGGCGTAATGACCGGGGCGCGGTTGGCTGCCCCGATGTTGATGATCGTCGACGTTGACGCGGTGCGCGCCGGCGTTCCGGAAGAAACGTCGAAGGTCACCGTGTAGCTGCCCTGCTGGGCAAGGGTCGGCGTCCAGGCGAAGGTGCCGGCCAGACCGATTGCGCTGGCGGTGAACGACGCGCCGGTGGGAAGGCCCGATGCGGTCAGGCTGTTGATCTCATCGCCGTCCGGGTCGGAGACGGTGACACCGAACGTCAACGCGAGATTCGCGGCGCCCGAGACGGAGGCCGGAGCCGAGATCGTCGGATCGCCGTTCTCCGCGACTTGAAGCACCGTGGTCGTGGTGGCGGAACCGTCGACGCCGGTGACGGTCCAGTCGAGGAGGTACGAACCGACGTCGCCGGCGCCAAGCGTGCCGCTCAGCATGGCGGTGGCGGGGGAGACGCTGGGAGCGCCGGCGAACGAGAGGCTGGCCGGCGCGCCCGTGACGGTGATGGTGAGGATGTCGGCGAGATCGGGATCGGTAGCGGTGGCCGTGATGGAGACCGACTGGTCGCTCGACGCCTGAACCAGCGCCGGGGCGCTGATCTCCGGCGCGCTAACCGCCGTCGCGCGCTCCGCCGCGCTGGTCGAGAGGCCGGCTTCCGCCACCTGCGGCGCCGCGAAGGCGAGCGACGGCAGGAGCGCCACGAGGCCCGCGAACGAGACCGCGGCGGCGATGATGCGAGAACGCATGATGTCTTCCCTCCCCTGAATGAGTGCCGAAGCGCCGCGTTTGGCGCTGCTGCGAACGCAGGGGGGAGAATGCCGAAGTGACGTGAAGGGGCGGTTACGAGGGGCGGTCTTCTATGTTACGTGGCGTTACAAACGGCGCATGGCCTCCAGCATCTCGCGCACGGCCTGGGCCATGCCGACCTCCACGGAACGGGAGACGATCGTGTGGCCAATCGAAAGCTCCGTAAAGGGATAGCGTTTGAGCAACGCTCCGACATTCCGGACCGTGAGGCCATGGCCAGCGTGGACCGTCATGCCGGCACTCTCGAACGCGTGCGCGGCTAGTTCGATTCGTCCCAGTTCGCGCTCGGCCGCCGCCGAATCGCGCCCATTGGAGTAGGCGCCGGTGTGGATCTCGACCATGGCGGCGCCGGCGGCGCGCGCCATCGGGGCGAGTGTCGGCTCGGGGTCGAGGAAGAGGCTGAGCGTGATTCCCGCGTTGCTTAGCCGCGCCGCGGCGCGCGCCACCGAGTCGCCATATCGCGCGAGGTCGAGTCCGCCCTCGGTCGTCAACTCCGCGCGGCGTTCCGGGACGAGCGTCACGCGCTCCGGCTTCAGGTCGCAGGCGATGCCGAGCATCTCCTCGGTCAGCGCCATCTCGAGATTCAGTTCGGCGCGCGCCTCCGTGCAGAGAACGCGGATTTCCCGCACGTCATGGTCCTGGATGTGCCGGCGGTCTTCCCGGAGGTGGACGGTGATTCCCGCCGCGCCGGCGCCTAGCGAAAGCCTCGCCGCCTCCGCGGGGACAGGCTCCACGCCACCCCTTGCCTGGCGGAGGGTCGCCACATGATCGACGTTCACGCTCAGTTCACAGCGCACGCTCGGATTCCTCCTACAAGATCAGGGACGTGACCGACACCATCTCGACACCGCGCGCCGCCAGCCCCGCGCGCTCCGCCTCCAGCGCCGTTAGCACGGCCCCGTTGGCCCGGACCGAGATGATGATGACGCCGCGCTGAATCGCCATCTCCACGATGGCGGGGAGTTTCCCCTTTACCGACGCGGCGGTGGCTCCATCCAGCGAGCCGCCAACGGTCGCGGTCCGCGCTCCCAGATGTTCGCCAATCTCCTCCACCACGCTCGGCCCTGGCCCATGCGCGTCCAGGAGCGGAAGATCGCGGCGGCGAAGCTCCCCCAGCACCGACTTCATCACGTCGGGATCGTTCACCGCGGCGCTACCCATGCGCGTCACGACCCCCGCGACGGGCGCCACGGCGGAAAGGCAGCGCTGAATCCGATCCTCCACCTCGATGCGCGAGAGGTCGAGGAGGATGGCGTCCTTCCCGGGGTCGTTCTGTGGATAGCCGCGCGGCTCCATCGGTAGGAGCGCGAAGACTTCGCGCCTCGCCTCGCGCCACGCGCGCGCCAGTTTCACGCCCGCGGGCCGGTCATGGCGGAACGCGGCGCCGAACGGAACCGGGCTCTTCAAGAACGCGGCCAGCAGGGCCGGGTCGGCGTCCTCGAGATCGGTCACGAGAAACGCGATCCGTGCGCCGGCGTCGCTCATGGTCGGGTTCGGCTCGACGACAATGGCGTGCGTCACGCGGTCGCCATAGCCAACGCGGAGATCGAGCGAGATACCGGCCAGCGGTGCGGGACGCTCGGCGCCGTGGATGACACGGCCTCCCAGCGCGTGCATCGCCTGGCTGATGGCGTCGTTGATCCGGTATAGAGACGTGCGCGGCGAGACCTCGATCCGCCACTGGACCGGCGCGTGACCCGCGCCCGCCGCCAGTGCGGCGCCGGGGCGCTCGTCGATCTGCTCGCGCGTGATGCCGATCTCCTCCATGGCGCCCCGCAGCGTGCGGCTCGTGAGTCGGTTGATCGCGGCGGCATCACCCGCGCGGGCAATGCGGAGATACTCCGATTCCGCGCGGAGCCGGAATCGGTCCCAGTCGTTGTCGACGGCGAGGGTGGTGGGACGCGTGCCGCTGAAGAGGGTATCGGAGGGTTCACCCGACTCGGTGAAGCCCTTGGCGGCCCGGGCAGCCTTCCGCCCGCCGCGCGGCTCGTCCTGAAGACGGGGCCTTGTTTGCGCGACGATTACGACGACACCGATGAGGATGGCGGCCAGGCCGATGATGAGCCCCTTCGAGGGGGCCTTGCCACGCCGCGAGGACTTGCGGGCTTTTGCCAATTCCGTGCCGTTGTCGGGGGGGGACGGGGCGCGCGTAGGCGCGCGGGAGACAACGGGGCCGATTCTAGGTCAGTTCGCGATCTCCGTCCATCGAACGACCGTCCAGGTGGTGTCCTCCGCTGCCGGAGCGCCGGGCACCGCGGTAGGTTTGAACGTGTACTCGATCACCTGGTTCTGCGACTGCCAGGTGGTCGCTCGCGAGATGTCCTCGATCCGGACCGTCTGATTGTTGATCGGGATGATTCTCCACTCCGGCGGGTCGCTGGCGTACCCGGGAAGTTCCTGCCACGTGTTGGGAGCCCCGAGATCGAGGAAGACGCTCACGATGTTTGGGTCGAGTTTCAATCGGCCAACGTGGCGGATCTCGTCCGTCCTCGAGAAGGCGGGGATCTGCGACGGGAGGCTGGGATCGGTGGAGGTTCCGGTGTAGCCGATGGCGTAGACCACCGCCGTCTGGACCGAGTCGCGGTTCTTGTATGCAGCGACGAGGTTTTCGAGCGCGTTACTTGGAGAAATCGGTTTCAGATATTCGAGGGGTGGAATCGTCTTCGGCGGCGCCTTCTTCTCCGGACTGAAGATACAGCCGGAGAGGAGTGCCAAGGCGGCCAGAAGAAGAATGACGGGCAGGCGTTTAACTGTAGCAGCCATAACTAATTATACCTCCAGCGCGGATCCGGGTCAATCGCGCCGTCCATGGCTAGAAGCCGATGCGGTATGCCCCTCTGAGGTAACCCCAGGTACGGGGCGTGGTTCCAGCGGGGTCGGGCCGGTCGACCCACGACTCCACCAGCCACTGCCCTCCCTGATTCTTTCGCACGGTGATCACCGCGAGCCCCTGGAACAACGTGTCGGCGATGGCGGTCCCCTTGAACTTGATTTCGTAGGTATACCGGCGCGTTTGGACATCCGGTTGGGAGACGACCGACGTGTAGGGGACCTTGAACTGGAGGAAGAACGAGTCGGCCCCGCTCGCGATGTTCTGAGCTACCCGCTGCTCGATGCTCTTTGTCCATCCCACGTACTGGTTTGGGAAGGGGGGAAGCGAATCGGCATCGTCGAAATCGAAGACGAGCACGTCCGAGAGGTTCGAGACGTAGCAAGGAATCCCGTCACCGCGACCGTACGCCTGGACGATATTCGTGAAGACGTTGCTGGGAAAGTCGAGGGTAGCGCAGGGGAAGCGAATTCCGCCGGGGTCATTCGGCTTTCGCGTCTCGAAGAGATCGCATGACACACCCCCCGCGAGCAGGAACGCCAGCAGCGCCCCCGCGGCCGCGCGGGTCAGAATCCCTTTTGGAAGGAAATGAGTGCCAGCCAATGATTCTCCTCTTCCACCGAGCCGACCTTGCTCGTCACGTTCTGGTACCGCTCCTCCCGCCGGATCGCGCCCGTGAGGCCCGCCCCGTTCCAGAAGGTGCGATTCAGCTCCAGCCCAAGGCTCAGATTCCACTGGTCGGTACCGTTTCGAGCCCCTCCGACCATGTCGCGGTTCTCCGTGTCGGAGAGGCTCTGCCTCACGATGAGGGTAACCCCTCGGACGGGTCGAAGGCCAATCGTTCCCTCGAGCGTCTGTTGAGCTTGCTCCGTCGTGATCCCATAGAGCCGCGGACCTCCGGAGACGAGCGGAGAGAAGTCCCCCTGGTCGAAAAAGTAGTAGCGGTGATCCACGCGCAGGTAAGCGAAGGGAAAGAGCGTGTCGGCGACCGTCGTCTCGATCCGGAAGTTTCGGGAGAGCCCGTCGTTCTCCTCGAAGTAGTCGAAGGCCCGGTCGGTCGCGGTGACGATGTAATCCTGACCGATGGAGAGATTCCGGTGAAGCGGCATACGGATCGATCCGTTCAGCTGATAGACCGTCGTCGCGATGTTTCCCGCGGAGAGGAGACTGTCGAGCGCGACGTTATGCGTGCGGGAAATGGAGAAATTGGCCGCCGTGCTGCACCGTGGCGTCAGGAGGTAGCGCGCCCCGACGCTCACGAACCCACCGGCGACATCGCGGTCATCGCGCGAGAAGGTCCGCCCCGGATCCCCGGGGTCGGGAGTGAAGAGATAGCGGTAGGACGAGAGCGTGGCCGAGCCAAGCCCGACCAACCAGAAATTCCCGACAACCCGCCGGCTCAAGTTAACCGCGAGGGCGCGCGTGAGCGTGATCCCATTGCCCGTCTTCTGCAGTTCCGCACGGGTGCGGTTCACGTCGAAGTTCAGGAACGCGAACGTTGTGGGCGAGCTGTAGGCGATTACCCCCGACACCTGCCGCGTGGTGACCAGGGCGTTCAGATTGTCCCGAACTTCGTATTCCTTCAGGGTCTGCTTCATCGTGGCATCGGCGTTGAAAGCGAGACCAGGCTGGGGCGCCGCCTCGGCGTGAACGTGATAGAACCGGCCATCGTTGGAGTACTGCTCCAGCTTTAGCTGGCCAAGGTCAAAGTAGACCTGGTCGTTGCCGTTTCGCCTCGCCTCCAGGATGAGCTTCGTGGCGCGTAGCGGCTCGATCGTCAGGGCTCCCGTGAAGACGGCGTTCTGCTCCGGTCGCACGAGGGTAGTGGTGGTGTCCTTGCTCCCATTGAACGCAAGGCTTCGCACCGACGTGACGGGGCGATTCCGACTCCCATAGACCGATCCAAGAAAGGTCGCCCCCTTGACCAGAGGCCATAGGAGCCGCCCGCGCAACGCGTCGAGTCGTCCCGATAGGTAGGAGGAGTCGATCTGCGCCGCGCCGGCCCTGAGGTCGTAGTCTCTCCGGAATTCACTCGAGCCGATGATCGTGAGCTGCGCCTTCAAGAAGGTCGGAACCTGATACTGGCTCTGGAGCGAGAGAGCGCTCCTCCGTTGTTCCGACCTGGACTCCCGGTTACCATCCGCGACGGAACTCATCGAATAGGTGCCGCCGAGCGACAGGACCAGGCGCCGCTTGGCGCGCCAGTTGAGTTTTCCGGTCATGTCGCCGTTCGTGCTCCGCGAGCCCTGCCGGATGACGTCCTCGGAAGTTCCGGAACTCCCGGAGATATTCGTCGCGAGATTTTTCCACCAGGGACTGTAGTCGAGGTTCTGCGTCCATCCGCCACGCGACTGGTCGTGCATGTAGGTCGACGTGTAACTCGCCGGCATGGCCGGCTTCATCTCGAAGAGGCTGTCGGAAACCACCTCCACGTAATCTTCGTACTCCTGAGCGGCGGCCGGCTTCGGCTCGAGCGCACCGCCCGGACCGAACAGCAAGATCGCCAGCACTACGGGCAGCGCCACCGTATGCAGGAATGCCCCCGCGAGCCGCCGGATCATCCCGCCGCCCCTTCGGCTCGCGCCACGGCAATCCACTCGCCCACGGAGACCGTCTCCGCCCGCCTGCCCGGATCGATGCCGGCCTTTGTCAGGACCGCGCGCGCCTTCTCGGCGCCGATGTCGAGCCCATGTCCCAGTGAGTTGGCGAGCGTCTTTCGCCGTCCCCCGGTGGCGGCGCGGACGATCCGCTCCACGGCAATGCGCTCCTCCGCCGTGGTCCCCGGGTAGGGGCGCGGTGTCACGGTGAAGACGACGGAGTCGACGTCGGGCCTCGGGTGAAACGCACCCGGCGAGACGCGGAAGTCGATCCGCAACGCGGCGTGAAGCGCCAGGAAGACGGTAAAGCTCCCATGCTCCTTCGTCCCCGGTTTCGCGGCGAGACGCTGGGCCACCTCCCGCTGCGTCATCAGCACGGCGCGCTCCACGCGCGGCCCTTGCTCCAGCACCCAGGCGATGGCCGGACTGGTGATGACGTAGGGGAGGTTCGCGACAACGGTGACCGGCCCGCTTCCCGGCAGGAGCGCGTCGAGGCGCTGATCCAGGATGTCGCCGCGCACGACGCGGGCGTTCGGGTAGGGGCGAAGCAGCGATTCGATATGCTCGGCCAGGCGAAGGTCGAGTTCCACGGCGACAAAGGGGCGGCCACTCGCGGCGAGATATTCCGTCAGCGCTCCAAGCCCGGGGCCGATTTCGAGAATCGGGCCGGTGGCCGGCGACGCCGATGCCCCCGGAGCGGACGCGTCCTCGCCTTCCAGCGCCAGCGCCGCGATCCGCTCCGCCACGCGAGGATCGCTGAGGAAGTTCTGCCCCAGTCTCCGGCTTGGCCGCACATCGAGGGCGCGGAGCGTGGTCGCCACGCCCGTTGTGGCGCGCGTCTCGCGGCGGGCGTCCGGTCCCGTCGTGGCGGAAGTCTCCTTAGAGGTGAAAGAGGGCGCGGGACGATTCATCCGTCGCCTCCTCCACGGCGCCCGGAGTGATTCCGAGCGCGCCGGCCAGATGGTCCCGAACGAGTGCCAGGTATGCCGGCTCGTTTCGCTTCCCGCGGTGCGGCGTCGGCGCCAGGTAGGGACTGTCGGTCTCGAGCACGACATGCTGGAGACCCACCGCCCGCACCAGATCCGGAAGATGGCTCTTCTTGAAGGTCGAGGAGCCGCCTATTCCCAGTTTGAAGCCCATGGCGATCACCCGCCTGGCCAGAGCCAGATCGCCGGCGAAGCAGTGGAACGAGCCGCCGGCTTCGGGTGGACCTTCCTGCTCCAGAATCTCCGCCACTCGTGTTCCGGTGGCGCGATGGTGGAGCACCAGCGGCTTCCCGACCTTTTTGGCAATGGCGATGTGGCGGC
>JANNMC010000153.1:0-11612 GCA_031397435.1 Candidatus Eiseniibacteriota bacterium | reverse complement strand
CATCCGGGAGCCGGCCACCATGTCGTTCACGTCGAGGAGCTTTTCGCGTTCGCGGAAGCAGTAGAGGAAGACGCTCATGGCGCCCAGGTCGAGGGCGTGCGTTCCAAGCCAGACCAGGTGCGAGGAGATGCGCATCAGCTCGAGCAGAACAACGCGGAGTAGGCGCGCGCGGTCGGGAACGTCGATTCCCAGAATCCGCTCCACGGCGCCGACGTACGCCATGTTGTTTCCGAGCGGCGACATGTAGTCCATCCGGTCGGTGACCGTGATCGACTTCGTGAAGGTCTTCGACTCCATGATCTTCTCCATCCCGGTATGGAGATATCCCATCACGGGACGGACCGATCGTACGATCTCGCCGTCGAGCTCGATGATGAGGCGCAGCACGCCGTGCGTGCTGGGATGCTGCGGCCCCATGTTGATGGTGATCGTGTTGAACTCGGGCGTCGTACCGGTTGTCGCCGGATCTTGCGTCGTGGCGGTGGTGCTCATGACGGAAGTGCGGGACGGAGGCGCTGGCGGTCGATCTTCTCCTGGAGCTTCATGATCCCGTAGATGAGGGCCTCGGGACGCGGGGGGCAGCCAGGGACGTAGACATCGACGGGGACGATCGTGTCGACTCCCTGCACGATGGCGTAGTCGTTGAACTCGCCGCCGCAGGAGGCGCAGGCGCCCATGGAGATGACCCACTTCGGTTCGGGCATCTGGTCGTACACGCGGCGCAGAATCGGCGCCATCTTCTTGCTCACGCGGCCGGCGACGATCATGAGGTCGGCCTGCCGCGGCGACGCGCGGAACACCTCCGCGCCGAAACGCGCGAGGTCGTAGCGAGACGCGGTGGTGGCCATCATCTCGATGGCGCAGCACGCGAGGCCGAACGTGGCGGGCCAGATCGACGAGCGCCGCGCCCAGTTCACCATCTTCTCGACCGTCGTCGTCAGGATGCCGTCTGGTACGAGTTCTTCGAGTCCCATGGAGTCACTCCGCGGCCTCGCGTGCCGCCGGCGGACGCCGGCAAATCGACGCGAGATGACCTTGAGGCGCAAAGCCTAGCAGGGGGGTCCGCATGCGTCAACGATCGCTCGGAACGCCCCGCCGATCAGAGTCCAAACGCTTCCAGCGCCTTCTCCGTCACGGCGAAAAGGAAGACACCGCCGAAGACGGCGAGCGGCTTGCCGACCCCCTTTGCCTCATTGACGGCCGGGATCAGGTCCGATGCCGCCACGTAGAGCCCCGCTCCGGCGGAGAGCGGGAGGGCGATGTAAAGGTACGACGACCAGACCGAAATGGTTGCCACGCCGAGCACGGTGGCGGCGCCGAGCAGGGCGGAACTCAGCACCGCGTCGCGGCGCGTCCGGCCGGCGGCGACCATGATCGAGGCGACGGTGAACCCCTCCGGAACCTTGTGGAGGAACACCGCGATGGCAACCAGGATGCCGAGCGTCGGCGTCACCAGAAAGCCCGAGCCGATGGAGATGCCGTCGAACAGTGTATGGAGCGCTAGCCCGACGAGCGCGGTCGTGCCGACCACCGGCTTCACCCAGTGCTCATGGTGGGTCTCCTCACCGAAGTGGAAGTGCCCCAGGAGCACATGCTCGGCGAAGTGCACCAGCAGGTAGCCCGCCAGAAGAAGCACGCCGACGGAGAAGGCTTTCTCCGCGTCGCCCGTGGTCGCGACGTTCAAGCGGTAGCTCTCGGGAATCATGCGGAGGATGACGGCCGCCAGCATGAAGCCGGCTCCGAAGGCAACGAGGTACGATTGGCGGACGTGATCCCAGGTGCGGGCACTGACGGCCAGCAAGCCTCCGGTCACGTTGGCGAGGCCGGCAACGACGCCGCAGGCGATGGCGAGAGGCCAGCCGTCAGCCAACGCGGTTCCCCCCGCGAGGCCGCATGTCAGCGGCCGCGAACGATGCCGGGAGAGTGGGTCGTCCCCACCGGGACGAGAAGTTGTTCCTTGGAGTAGATGAAGGCATCGCGCGAGACGTCCGAGAGTTCGAAGTTGTGCCCCAGGAAGACGGCGTCCTCCGGGCATGCTTCCTCGCAATAACCGCAAAAGATGCAGCGGAGCATGTCGATCTCGTAGCGCTTGGCGAAGCGCTCGCCCGCCGAGTAGCGCTCGGTCTCGGTGTTCTCGGCAGCCTCCATGTAGATCGCGTCGGCGGGGCAGACCGCGGCACAAAGGCCGCAGCAGACGCAGCGCTCCAAGCCGTTCGCGTAGCGATGGAGTTCGTGGAGGCCGCGGAACCGGGGAAACATCTGCATCCGCTGTTCCGGGTACTTGATTGTCACGGGCTTCTTGAACAGGTGCGACAGCGTGATGGAAAGGCCCCGCATCAATTCCTGGACCATGGAAGGCGCTCCTTGGGACGACGAGCCGGCGGACGGAATCGTCCGTCGCGTAAGTGCTTCGGGATGCGCCCGTTATCGTTCGAGCGCGGCGTGACGATAGCAGGGGACGACCGGGGCGGTCAAGGAGAGGACTGGGGCCGCCGACGGGCTGCCGCAGGCAGGACTAGGAGCTGTATTCCTCGGGGCGGATGTCGTGCTTCTTCATCTTGTAGAGGAGCGTCGTCCGCTTCATGCCGTTCAGGCTACGGGCGGTCTCGGACTGATTGCCGCGATTGGCCCGGAGGGCGAGCACGATGGCGTCGCGCTCGGCGCCAGACTCGCGCTTCGCGACGGGACGCTCGCGCCGGCCGGTGCGGCCGGTGGCAATCCGGGGGCTCGGCAACTGGATCGCCTCGGGCCCGGCGATGTCACCATCGCGGCCCAGTGCCACGACACGATCGAGGACGTTGCGCAATTCTCGCGCGTTTCCCGGCCATCCGTGCGACTCGAGCAGGGTCCAGGCCTCATCCTTGAGCGTGATCGACTTCCGCGCCTGCTTGCAGGCGCGCTCCAGGAGATAGGCGCCGATGAGCCGGATGTCGCCCGGCCGATCGCGGAGCGGCGGCACTTCGAGCCGGATGCCATTCAGCCGGTAATAGAGATCGTCGCGGAAGAGCCCGCGCCGGACCAGCGACGGCACCTCACGCGTCGACGCCGCGATGACGCGGACGTCGACCTGCTGGAGCGCCACGCCTCCGACGCGGCGAAGTTCGCCGTTCTCGATGACGCGCAGCAGCTTCGCCTGCGCTCCGGTCAGGAGTTCGCTCACCTCGTCGAGGAAGATGACCCCGCCGTTCGCCGCTTCGAAGAGCCCGGGCCGCGTGCTCCGGCCCGCCGTTCCGACATCCGATTCCTCGCCGAAGAGTTCCACGTCGAGCTGTCCGTCGGGGAGCGCGGCGCAATGACTGACGACGAAGACGCCGTCCCGCCGCTCGCTCATCGCGTACGCGGCGCGCGCGATGAGTTCCTTCCCCACGCCGCTCTCGCCGCTCTCGCCGAGGATGAGAATCGGCAAGCGGCTGTTCGCCGCGCGCTCCACGATCTTCAGGAGATCGGCCATCCGCGGGTCGGCGGTGACGATTCCATAGCGGAAGCAGGCCGCGTCGGCATTCGAGGGGAGCACTTCGACGGGAGGCGGCGCCACATTGCCAGTCGCCGCGGGAATGCGGAGCTCGACACCCAGTACCTTCTCCACCCGCTCGATGAACGGTTCGAGCCCCATCGTCATGGCGAGGCTCCGCGCCTCCCAGAGGAAGTCGCGCGCCTGCCTGCGGTCCTCGGCGTCTCCGCCGGCCAGGAGCGTCTCGCCGGTCCAGACCAGGAGACGGAGGAGCTCGTGAGCCGCCTCCAGCTTCCGAAGCAACTGGATTCCCTCTTGAGCGGTACGGATGGCGCGCTCCCGGTGACCCAGGAGGAGATTCGCCGTCGCCATCACCCGGTAGGTCGCGGCCTCTTCGTAGCGATCGTTGATTCGCTTCGCGATGCGGAGCCCGCGCTCGCAGGTGACGAGCGCGCGGTTTGGTTCGCCGATCCGCGCGTGGACTTCCGCGATGCGGCGGCAGAGCTCGGGGATCAGGTCGCCCTCGGGGGCAAGCCGTTCCGCCAGTCCCAGCGCCTCGTCAAGCCGTTCGATGGCACCCTGGTTGTCGTGCCGGTCGAGCGCGACCTCGCCGAGATACTCGAGCGCGATGACGCGCTCACGCTCGAAACCATGCTCCTCGGCTTCGGAGAGGGCGCCTCGCGCTTCCCAGTCGGCGGCCCGCAGATCGCCCCGCACGCGGAGCAGCCAGGCGCGGACCAGCCGCGCCTGAACTTTGCCGCGCGAGTGTCCGCGCTCCCCGTAGAGAAGCCGCGCGCGATCGAGCTCGGACTCCGCCCGCTTCAGGCGGCCGAGCTTGAGCGCGGCGATGCTCCCATTCAGGGCGAAAGCGGCTTCCTCGTGGTAGAGCCCCGCGTCGGAGGCTTCCTTCCGGCCCCGCTCGAACTCGGCGGCGGCGCGGTGGAGGTCCCCCGCCCCCAGGAAGCAGAGCCCGAGGAGGTTTCGTGTGCGGAGCATTCCTGCGGTGTCTTCGAAATCCCACCGGCTGATGTGGTAGGCGGCGCGGAAATGCTCCTCCGCCCGCGGCGGCCGGCCCAGGCGCCAGGCGGCGCGGCCGGCGGCAATGTGAAATTCAAGAATGGAGCGCTTGTCGTGGCGGTTGAGCGCGTAGAGTTCCTCGAGCTTCTGCTCGGCGCTCTCCGACACCTCGCGCCAGCGGCCGAGGCCGAGGAGCGCGCGACAACGCGCGAGGAGGAGCGGAGTATCCATCTCCTCGTCGACGATGCCGGCGGCCTGAGCCTCCGCGACCGCGTCCAGCGCATCGGAAAAGCGCGCGCGGGCGAGGAGGTCCTCGAGCCGCCCGATCAGGGCGTCAGACGCTTCGTTGGGTTGGCGTTTTTCCGGCATTTTCTGGAATCCGGGGCGCCCGAAGGCGCCCCGGACCTCAACGTCCTCTTGTTCTCGAACGCCCGGCTACCGGACCCAGTAACGGGTCAGAAGCCGACGATAGACCTCCCACGGAACCCGGACGATCACGGTACGGCCGCGACCGAGTGTGGCATCGAGATTCGTTCCCTGCGACGCGATGGGGATCTGCACGGCCCTCGCCTTTGGCTTGGGTGTCGGGCTCGGCTGATCGTCCGCCGTCGGGTCGCCCGATTCTCCGGGACCCGGATCGATGTTGTACGGACGGGCGAACGTCGGCGACGGTGCGGCGATCCAAAGCGCCCCCAAGATGCTCATCACGAATGTCGAACGCAGGATCCAGGGGAGCATTCCACGTGGCGTCTTCATGAAGTGGTCTCCACGGCGCGCGGCGAAAGCGAACAACGCGCCGGTCGGCGGTCTGAAAGACTAGAGGGCAGGATCGTAGAGTGCCCAGACGCGATACCGGCGGGGACCGGGGAGGAAGCGTGCTGGGCGATTGGTTTGAGAGCCATGCTCACCCTTTCCGTGGGATGGCACTCCGGCTACGAGTCCAAACCCTACCACAGCGTCTCTCGAAATTCAAGCGCAAAGAGGCGTTACGGTGGCGGCAAAAATCTGGCCGAAGGCGGCGGAGAGGGCGTCCGTGCTATACTTATCGCCTCGTTCCCAGCCATCCACGCGCCCGCATCCGAGTCAGAGGGAATGAACGAAACGAGCCGCATTCGCACGGCCTTCCTCTCATCGCTCTGGCTCCACGAGGCGGACCCCGCCGACCGGCGGACCCAGATCGAACTCACCCTCTCCGGGCTCCCGGAAGCGCGCCGCGATGAACTGGCGTTCGATCTCGCCGAGCGGATGCGCGAGGAGGGTCTTCTCGAGCACGTCGACCGCTTCCTCCGAGACGGGAAGACGTACGTTCGCTACCGCGTGCCCCAGTCGGGCGAGTCGTTTCTGTTGCCAGCCTCGGCGTCGCCCCCGCCGGGACAACTGGCACGGGCGACGCGCCCGCACTGGCACGCGCGGAGCCGGCTCCTCTATCGGAGCCTTTCGCACCTGATCTCGGTCGAACGGAAGCTCTTCACGCGCGACGAGCAAAACGCGGAGTACCTCCAGACCGACGTCGGCGACATCCTCCGCACCATCCTCGCCTCGGCGAGGGAAATTTTGGGGTGCGACGAGACGAGACTCTTCTCCCTGGTGCGCGGCCTGGAGGACACCCGTTACCTGCAGCCGGTGAGCGACGGGCAGCCCTGGAACCGCGCCCTTGCCGAAGTCTGGGTCGCCAAGCGCGCCCTCCCCCTCTACGTGCGGGATCTATCGGAGACTGGCTTCGTTCATGCCATGGTGGACGCCGAGGCGATGGACGCGACCATGCACCTCGCCATCGCTCCCCACGAACCGACCGGAACCGCCGGGCCCTACCGCTCGATGGCCATGGCGCGCGTCGGCGAACCGGGATCGCCGTTTCTCTTCGTGCTGGAAGCGTGGAGCAAGGAACCCGATTTCTTCAACGATGAACGCGTCGGCATCCTGACCGTCGTCGCCGAGCACGCCACCGATCTCCTGAACACCCTGAAGAAGCTCGGCCTCCTCGTCATGATCGACGAGCTGACCGGCGTCTACAATCGCCCCTACTTCGGCCGGCAACTCGATCACGAAATCGCCCGCGCCTACCGCGAGGGACGCCCCATGGCCCTCGTCATCGCCGACATCGACGACTTCAAGCGGGTGAACGATACCTATGGTTACGAGGCCGGAAACGTCGTCCTCCGGGAAATTTCCCAGACCCTCTCGACAAGCCTTCGTCCCTTCGACACGGTGGCCCGCTGGGGCGGCGAGGAATTCGCGCTGATCCTGAGCCCCGAAACGACGAAGAGCGAGGCGCGCGAGATTTGCGAGCGCCTCCGCGTGAAGACTCAGAACCTCGCCATCGTGGTTCCGGGCCTGGATGGCCGCGAGAGCGCGGTCCGGGTGACGCTCAGCATGGGGGGCGCCATGTTCCCCGGCGACGTACCGCTCCATCTCGACCGCTCCCGCGGCCTCGATCGGGCCGGGCGCGACAAGGTGGCCCATGAACTTTGGACACGCGCCAACATGAACCTGCGCGCGTCGAAGAATCAGGGCAAGAACCAGGTGGGGTTCGCGGGAGAGTAGTGGCCGGGCTACGGCGCGCGACGAGACTAGGGCGCCCCGACAAGGCCGCGCGCGTACTCGGCGGCATCGAACGGGATCAGATCGTCCATGCCCTCGCCCACGCCGACCCAGAGGATCGGAAGGTTCAGCGTCTCCGCGATGGCCAGGACGACGCCACCCTTGGCCGTTCCATCCAGCTTCGTGAGGGCGAGCCCGGAGAGTGCGAGCGCCTTGTCGAATTCACGCGCTTGGGCCAGGCCATTTTGTCCGGTCGTCGCGTCGAGGACGAGGAGCGTCTCGTGCGGCGCGCCCGGCTCCGCCTTTCCGATGACGCGGCGGATCTTCTCCAACTCCGCCATGAGATTCGCCTTCACGTGCAGGCGGCCCGCCGTGTCGACGTAGACCCGGTCCGCTCCACGCGCCTTCGCCCTCGCGATGCCGTCGAAGGCGACGGACGCCGGATCGGCGCCCTCCGCCTGACGATGGATCTCCACCCCCGCGCGCTTCGCCCAGACCTCCAACTGATGGGCGGCGGCCGCTCGAAACGTGTCGCACGCCACCAGCAGCACTGCCTCTCCCTGCTTCCGATGGTGGTTCGCGAGTTTGGCGATGGTGGTCGTCTTCCCCGTTCCGTTCACCCCGACGACGAGCGTCACGAACGGCTTGGGGGGAGATTCCGGGGCGGAGGCGGCCGCGCGCGTCGCATCGCCGAGGAGGAGTTCCACCGCGCTCCGCAGGGCATCGGCGGGAGTCCCCTTGTAGCCGGAGTCCTTCAGCGTCGCCCGCACGGCGGCAAGCAGCCGGTCGGTCGCTTGCGGGCCAACGTCGGCGCGGAGGAGCGCCGTCTCCAGCGCGTCGTAGTCCGCCTCGGTGAGAGAGCGCCCCGGCTGAAATACGGCCGCGACCTGCCCCACGATGGCGTCGCGCGTCTTCTTGAGGCCTTGGGAGAGTTTGTCGAAGAAGCCCACGGCGGGTAGGTCCAGGTCGCGCGCCGGGCCGGAGGCGGCCTAGGCGGTTTCGCCCGTGCCCGCGTCGGCGCCGGCCGGTTCCGCTTCCGGCATGCCATCCGGCTCGGCGGAGGTCGTTGGAAGCGTCGCCTCGGCGTGCATCGGCTCGCTCTCCGGCTCGTGCTCCTGCGAAATGGACACCGATTCGATCTCGGTCGGACGTTCGCGGTTCCAGCGAACGGAGACGAGCTTCGAGACACCCGGCTCCTGCATGGTGACGCCGTAGAGGCAGTCGGCCGTCTCCATCGTCCGCTTGTTGTGCGTCACGACGATGAACTGCGTTTTCTCGCTGAAGTCGCGCAGGAGGCGGACGAAGCGCTGGACGTTGGCGTCGTCGAGCGGCGCGTCGACTTCGTCCAGGATGCAGAATGGGCTTGGCTTCACGAGGTAGATCGCGAAGAGGAGTGCGATCGCCGTGAGCGCCTTCTCCCCGCCGGAAAGGAGGGAGATCGACTGTGCCTTCTTTCCGTGGGGCCGGGCCAGGATTTCGATCTCGGCTTCCAGCGGATCGTCGCCGGTCAGGATCAACGAACACTCTCCGCCTTCGAAGAGCGTGGTGAAGACCTGCTTGAAATTGAGGTTCACCTGGTCGAACGTCGTCTTGAACAGTTCCGACGCGCTCTGGTTCACCTTCTCGATTGCCTCCAGGAGCTGCTGGCGCGCATCGTCCAGGTCCTTCCGCTGTCCCGTGAGGAACGAGAGCCGCGTGCGGCGCTCCTCGTAGTCCTGCACGGCCAGCAGATTCACCGGGCCAAGGCCCCGGAGCTTCTCCTGTAGCGTGCGGAGGCGCTCCCGGCGTTCCCCTTCCGTGGCGCCCGCCGCCAGCGGCGCGCCCGGCGCGGTCGTGTCGCCCGCGTCCTCGCCTCCGTCCCCCCGGTCTCCCCGGTCCCCCCGGTCCACGATGGCCTCGTCGGAGACGCGGACATCGGATTCGGCGCCCTCCTCGTCGATGAAGCCGTCGCCGGCACCCTCTTCCAATTCCGCCAGGGCCCCGGCCGATTCCACCTCGATGAGGCCAGCCGGCGCGACGTAAGCCGCGAGTTCCAATTCGTATTCGTTCCAGACGCGCTCGGTGAGGCGTCGCATGTCACCATCCGCCTCCGCCTGCTCCAGATCGGCGCGGTGGACCTGCTCGGTAAGCGTGCCGTGCTCCCGGCGAAGATCGCGCGTTCTCGTCTCGATGTCGTCCGCCGCTCCCTTCACCTCGCCGAAACGCTCGCGCGCCTTCTGGAGTGTCGCCTCCCGCTCGGCCTTCCGCTCGATTTCCAGCACCAGCTCCGACTCTCGCTCGGTCGTGAGGGCCTCGGTCTCGCGGATACGCCGCTCGGTCTCCGCCGCCTCTTCCAGACGGTTCCGGATTTCGCGCTCCGCTTCCTCGGCGCTCAGATGAAGGCGCTCAATCTCCCGGACCGTCGTCTCGAACGAAGAGCGCGTGCGGGTCGCCTCGATGCGAATCTCGGCGTGGAGCGCCGTGACACTCTCTCGCTCCTGTTCCAGCGCCCGGAACTCCGCCTCCTCCCGCGCCAGAACTTCGTCCACACGGCCGCGCTCCTCGTCGGCCGACTGGAGCGCGAGGTTTGCCACGCCGGCATCCGCCATGGCACGAGCGATGTCGCCGGCCACCGATGCCAGCGCGGCGTCGAGCGAGGCGGCCGCCTGTCCCATGGCGTCGCCGCGGATCGTCTGCTCGGTGCGGCGCGATTCCTGCGAACGGTGCGCCTGTTCCGCCGCGGCAAGGCGGCGATTCGCCTCCTCCAGCGACCCCTGGCAGCCGGTCCGCTCGGCGCGGAGCGCCTCGGACATGGCGACCGTCTCGGCAAGGGCGGCGGCCGAGCGCTCCAGCGCCTGGGCCAAGTCGACCAGCTCTTCCTCCCGCCGGAGGACCGAGCCGGCGCGCGTGGAGCCGCTACCGCCATGCACGATGCCGGGGCCAACCACCCGCTCGCCCATCGGCGTCACGAAATGGAGGCGGTGCTGCGGATACTTCTCGATCAACTGGAGTCCCACTTCGAGCGAGTCGACCACGACGATCCAGGAGAGGAGGAACCCCGCCAGGGCAACGTAGCCAGGCTCGAACCGCACGTGATCGAGCAGCGCCCCGCGAACACCGGGAGCGTGGAGAATCTCGTCGGGGATGATCGCGGCGCGCGCGCGTGACAGGCGGTCGAGGGCGACGAACGTGGCGCGCCCCTCGCCGGACTGCTGGAGCGACGCGAGCGCGGAGAGGGCCGCGTCGGTCCGTTCGGCCACGATGAACTGCACGGCTTCGCCCAGCGCCGCTTCGAGCGCCACCAGCCACTCGCCCGAGGCGTGGAGCACGTCGCCGACCGTCCCCAGAATCCGATCGGGACGCGTGGGGCCCGCCACCAGCCACCGAACGCTGGCGTCGTAGCCCTCGTACTTCTCCTTCAACTCCTTCAGCGTCGTGTAGCGCGCGTCGAGCGCCGCGTACGACTCGCGCGCCCGCTTCTCCACCTCGTCATGCGTCGCGAGGCGGCGCTCCACATCGACGAGAGCCGCTTGCGCTTCCTCGACGGTCCGGCGCGCGGCCTCCGCTTCGCTACCCGTCGATTCCAGAGCGCGGACGATCTCCTCGATCGAGGCCTGCAGCGCTTCCTGGCCCTGCGCCAGCGAGGCGCGCTGCGCCGTCAGCTCCTCGTGCCGTTGCGACAGTTCCTCGTGGCGCGAGAGGAGAGCCCGGGCGCTCGACTCCTGCTTCACGCGCGCCTGGAACAGGTCGAGGGAAAGCTGCTTCCGCTCCGTGAGCGCGCCGCGGCGCTGGTCGAGGGCCGGCCCGAGTTCGGCGAGCTTCAAGCCAAGCCGGAGCTCTTCCTCTTCCCGTTCGCGCGCCACGCCTTCCAGCCGCGCCCGCTCCTCGACCAGCCTCGCGGTGGCGTTCCGAACTTCCTCGACGCTCGCCTGAAGGCGTGCCGATTCCGAGCGAGCGTGCTCCAGCTTCTCCAGGAGTCCCGCGCGGCGCTCCTTGAGGACCGACACTTCCTGGAGGAGCGCCGAGCCGCGCGCCTCGTGCTCGGCCAGGGCCTCCTGCGCCAGGCGGACCTCTCCTTCACGCTTCAGGAGCTCCAGCTTCAACTCCTCGATTTCCGCGTCCTGCCGGGCCAGCGTTCCCGCGAGCTCCGTGCGGCGGTTCTCCACCACGATCCGTTCCTGGCGAAGCGCCGCGGTCCCGGCCATGAGCCGGTCGTACTGCTCCTTGGCGAGGCCCAGGTCGAGCCCCTTGATCTCGTCGCGAAGCCGGCTGTAGCGGCGCGCCTTCCCCACCTGCCGGGCCAGAGAGCGGACTTCCCGCTCGATCTCGCCGATGACGTCGCCGACCCGCGTCAGGTCGGTGACCGTGAGGTCGAGCTTCTGGAGCGCCTCCTTCTTCCGGGTCTTGTACCGCATGATCCCGGCCGCCTCCTCGAAGAGAAAGCGGCGATGACCGCTCTCGTCGGAGAGAACGTTGTCCACCATCCCGCGCTCGATGAGCGAATAGGCGTGCGATCCCATCCCCGTGTCGAGGAAGAGGTCGCGCACGTCCCGGAGACGGCAGACGTTCTTGTTGATGCTGTATTCGCTCTGCCCGCTGCGGAACGTCCGCCGGGCGATGGTGA
>JANNMC010000355.1:0-5091 GCA_031397435.1 Candidatus Eiseniibacteriota bacterium | reverse complement strand
GCGAGGTTTCCGTACGAGGGATACTTCCGCTCCAGGTAGTAGTCGCGCTCGTTCTCCGGGATCTGATCGGGCGATCGCGTGTCGCCCTTCTTATTCGGCACCCAGATCCGCCCGTCGTTCCGGAGCGATTCGCTCATCAGCGTCAGTTTCGATTGATGGTCGCCGCTCACCGGGATACAGGTCGGGTGGATCTGCGTGTAGCAAGGGTTGCCGAATCCGGCCCCCTTCTTGTGGGCGCGCCAGATGGCCGTGGCGTTCGAGCCCTTGGCGTAGGTGGCCAGGAACATCACGTTCCCGTAGCCGCCCGTCGCCAGGCAAACCGCGTCGGCCAAGTGCGACTCGACCTTCCCCGACACCAGATTGCGCGTCACGATGCCGCGCGCGCGTCCGTCGATCACGATCAGTTCGAGCATCTCCTCGCGCGGATGGAGCGTCACCGTTCCGGCATCGACCTGCCGCATGAGCGCCGAGTAGGCGCCGAGCAGAAGTTGCTGCCCGGTCTGGCCGCGCGCATAGAAGGTGCGCGACACCTGGGCGCCGCCGAAGGAGCGGTTGGCCAAAAGTCCGCCGTACTCGCGGGCGAAGGGAACGCCGAGGGCCACGCAGTGGTCGATGATCTTCACCGAGATCTCGGCGAGGCGGTGGACGTTCGCCTCTCGGGCGCGGAAATCGCCCCCCTTGATGGTGTCGTAGAAGAGGCGATGAACGCTGTCGCCGTCGTTCTGATAGTTCTTTGCCGCGTTGATGCCGCCCTGCGCCGCGATGGAGTGGGCGCGCCGGGGGCTGTCCTGGAAGCAGAAGGCGGAGACGTTGTAGCCGAGTTCACCCATGCTGGCCGCCGCGGAGGCGCCGGCGAGTCCCGTGCCGACCACGATGACCTTGTACTTCCGCTTGTTCGCGGGGTTCACCAGCTTCATCTCGAAGCGGTGCTTCTCCCACTTCTTGTCGATCGGCCCCGAGGGGATGTTGGCGTTCAGTTCCATGGTCACGATCTCCCGCTAGCGGATGATCCCGAGAAGCACCGCGATCGGGAAGGAGACATTGCCCAGGACGACCACGGTCGTGATCGTCCCCGCGAACGCGGCCCGAAGCGGATTCCACCGCGGATGCGAGAGTCCGAGCGTCTGGAGCATGCTCCAGACTCCGTGATAGAGGTGAAGTCCCAGACCGAGCATCGCCAGGATGTAGAACGCCGAGACCGGCACGACGCGGAAACCGGAGACGAAGTT
This sequence comes from Candidatus Eiseniibacteriota bacterium, assembly GCA_031397435.1. GTDB lineage: Bacteria > Eisenbacteria > RBG-16-71-46 > SZUA-252 > SZUA-252 > SZUA-252. Next base: position 3,862 of record JANNMC010000355.1, on the reverse strand, counting down.
ATGGTAGACGTCCCCATCCACGAAGTTCGGATGCACGTTGCCGGTCGTGAGGTGGAGGAGGTGGTAGACGATGAAAAGCGCGAGAATCGGCCCCGACCAGACCATCGTCCGCGAGGCGTAGGTCGACTCTTCCCAGCGGCGCTGCCGGTAGCCGACGGGACGCGCTTTCCGATTCTCGATCGTCAGCCCGACGGCGGCCCAGACATGGAGAATGACGGCGAGAATCAGCACGCCGCGCGCGATCCAGAGCCCCGCCCCATGGAGGAGTTCCCGGAGCCAGAGGCCGTAGGCGTTCAGCGACTCCGGTCCGATGTAGGCCTGGAGATTTCCGATCATGTGGACGACGACGAAGCCGAAGAGAACCAGGCCGGTGACGGCCATGACGGCCTTCTTGCCGACGGTTGCGTCGAGGAACGGTACCGCGCGGGGCATTCAGTCTCCCGGATCGACTGAAGGGGGATCCGATTCGGCGAAACAATGATTCAGCGGCGAATTGTACCGCCACCGCTGGCGTTGGGCAAGACAGACCAATGTCCGCAGCAGGCGGGCCTCAGGGCCGCGGACCCCGGTACCATGCCTCGAGGGAGAGGCTCAGGTGTCCCTGCGCGAAGTCGGCGTCGTCCAGACCGACGTCGTAGACGATCGCCTCCGTGATCAAGCGAGTATGGCTCGCCCTTCCCCTAAACCAAAGCGTCCGATCCATGATGGTCGTCCGACGTCCGCTCAGCGCGGCGGTCTCTACAACCCTGTCCGCGGTAAACGTCCGGAAGATCTCCCCCCGCCGATCGCGGAACTCCTGCTTCCAGGGGATGAACGTCGTCGTATCGACCCAGGTGGTCATCCGTGCGTGCTCCACGGCCTTCTTCGGGACGCTCTCCACCACCCAGCAGGGATGCCCCTCATACCGCTCGTAGCGATCGACCCGGTGCAGATCCGCCGAAGCGTCCCGGCCCGAGAACTCCTCGCGCGTGAAGTCGGAACCGAGGAATCGCGATCGCTCCGGCGCCGCCACCCTGCGGACCCGGTTCGCGGCAGGAACGAACATCCAGCGCTCGTCGTTGGCCCCGACGTGCTTCCAGACCATGCAGGTCATCCGCCGGACGTCGCCCGGTTCGTGGAAGTAGATCAGGTAGCGCTGCTCTCCTTTGTCGCCCACGTTCTTCCGGAGCATGGTCATGACGCGATAGCGTTTCTCGCCCCCGCGATCGACGATCTCCATCCGGAGTTTCGCGATCACATCGCTCCCCTGGTAGTACCACGCCTTCACGCAACGCTCCATGAGGGGCTCGGCCGCGGGGAGTTTCGGAGCCGACGCGGACTTCGCGGCCGCTACGGTCGCGGGCACAGGCGCGGGCGGCGCGGCGGGCGAGATCGTCGGTATCACGAAGGCGGCGACCGCTGCCGCGCCGAGCAGAAAACGAACCGCGCGAAGCCTGCTCATGCCAGCGCCCTCGGTCCAAGAACGCGGAGCAGCGCGGGAAGAACGAAGAGGGTCGCCACCGCGCCCGCGATCATCAGCCCGGCGAAGAGGAACCCCACCGTCACGTACGGTGTGAGCGTCGAGATGGCGAGCGGCAAGAATCCAAGCGAGATCACGATCGCGTTTCGGACGATCGCCAAACCGGGCGCGCCGAAGACATACTCCACCGCGGCCGCGAGATCGCGCGTTTCGTGATAGCGAATGCGGACCCGCTCCAGGAAGTGGATCGCGAAGTCCACCGAGAGCCCGAGCGCCAGCGTGGAACAGACCGCGATCGGCATGTCATAGCGCCCTGTCGTGAGGCCGATGGCGCCGTACGACGCCACGATTTCCACGCTCAGTGGCACCATGCAGAGTAGTCCCACGGGCCAGGAACGAAACTCCAGCGCCATCAGCAGGAAGATCACGACGAAACTCCAGAGAATCGACTTCATCATCCCGTTCACCATGAGCCGCTGCCAGACGACGTTGATGTGGTTCAGCCCCGACCAGGTGATGGCGGCTCCGGCGGGAGGAGGGTCGCGCTCGAGGAATTTGGCGGATTCCGCCTCGACCCGCTCCATCGTGTGATTGTCGCCGTCCCGCATCTGGACCCAGATGTTCGCGCGGCGCGCCTCATGGTCGAGATAGTTGTCGAGGTCGTCCGGGTCGCCCGAACCCTGGAAGAGGAAGACGAGCTGCCCGATCTCATCCGACGCGGTTGGAATGCGGTCGTAGCCGACGTTCCCCTCGTGGATCACCCGGTTCAGCCGCCGCACGATGTCGGCCACCGAGGAGGTCTTCCCCACGGCCGGATCGCCTTCCAGATGCCGCTGAAACCGGTCCATCCAGGCCACGACCTCCGCGCTTTGCGCCGCTCCCGCGGTCCCCGCGTCCACGAGCACGTGCGCCATGTAGGTCCCCCCGAAGCGCGCGTTCAGGGCGTCGTGCGCCACGCGCATCGGATGTCCGGCCCGGAACCAGCGGACGGGATTGTCGTCGCTACGGAGCCGCGAAATGCCGAAGGCGCCGAGGGCGAAGAAGAGAAATGATATCAACAGCACGAGCCTCGCGCGCCGGAAGGCGAAGCTGCCGATCCAGTGAAGCATCGGGGAGAAACGGCTCGCCCCCGTCTCGCTGCCAGGCTTGGCCGCGCGAAGAGGTAAGAGCGCGAGGAGCGCCGGGAGGAGCGTGTGCGTCAGGACCCAGGCGATCGCGATCCCCAGCGCCACGAAGACGCCGAAGACCCGCACCGGCGGGATCGTCGCAAAGGCAAGCGAGCCGAAACCGACCGCGGCGGTGACCGACGTGAAGGTGACCGGGCGGTAGAGCGCGCGCATCGTCGCCCCCACCGCGTCGCGCCGCACACCGTGGAGTCGTCGCTGGATCTGGAACTCGCTCAGGATGTGGACCGCGTCGAGGATCGCGATCGGCATCAGGAATACCGGGATCATCGAACTCATGATGTGCACGGTGAAGCCCATGCCGATCAGGCAGCCCATGGTCCAGATCACCGACAGCGCCGCGAGCACGCCGACCGGCATCAAGAACGACGGCTCGCCGAAGAGAAAGAGCACGAGGAGCAGGATGACGATGAAGGCGATCGGCGCCACGACCGCCATCTGTACGAACATCTCGTGGCCGAAGGTGTCCTCGGCGATCGGGAGTCCCGCCAGGTGGTATCGCACGCCGGAAGGCAGCCCCCGGTCGAGGATGCGCCGTATCGCTCCGGCCACCGCGACCGAACGGTCCTTCGCCTCGATCGGGACGTAGATCGCGACCGCGTCGCCGCTCGCGGAGGCGATGACCTCGTTCAGGTAAGGATTTCCCGCGATCGCTAGCCGGAGCGACTCCGCCTCCGCGACCGTCGCCGGGACTCGCCCCATGACAGGATGAATGTCCACAAGGTCGGCCTCGGACTGCGGATTGTCCGTGGTCGTGAGACTCACCACGTCCTCGGGGATGACGCCGGGGATCTGGAGAATGGAGTCGATGGCCGCGGCCACCGGGCCCAACGTCTCCGGCCGGAACGCCCCTTGCGGGTCGACGATCCCGACGACGATCAGGTCGTGGAGCCCGAAGTCCTTCTTCATCCTATCGTAGGTCACGCGGTCGGGCTGTGTGGCCGAAAGCATGTTCTCGGGATCGGTGTCGACCCGGATGCCGAGTGACAGGAGGGCGGCGAGGAGCGTGAGGAGCGCGCACGCGGAGATGACGACCCGCGGGCGGTCGTAGGAAGCGAGGACGCTGCGGTGAAGGATATTCATGGGTCGCTGGCGGGATTCGCGGCGGCCCGCCCGTGGAGGTCCGGGCGTGGCGGCCATGCAATCCCAGGTTCAAGCATCCCACACCGCCCTGCCGCGGCGCTATGCGACGATGGGATTAGCGGAGGTGGCGATTGAG
>JANNMC010000348.1:0-10660 GCA_031397435.1 Candidatus Eiseniibacteriota bacterium | reverse complement strand
AGATGGTGATGCCTGGCGATAACGTGGACCTGTCGATCGAGCTGATCACGCCGATCGCGATGGAGACCGGGCTTCGGTTCGCCATCCGCGAGGGTGGCCGCACGGTCGGCGCCGGCGTCGTGACGGAGATCATCGAGTAATTCGTAGCGGAGGTTTCGGACCATGCCACGCGATCACATCACGCTCGCTTGCGGAGATTGCAAGGAGCGCAATTACACGAATACGAAGAACAAGCGGAAGCACCCCGACCGCGTGGAGTGGAAGAAATTCTGCCCCCGCTGCCGGAAACACACGCAGCATAAAGAGACCCGGTAACCGAGCGGGTCGTTCATGCCGGGTAGGCCAGTAGCTCAGTCCGGTTAGAGCACCGGTCTCCAAAACCGGGTGTCGGGGGTTCGAATCCCTCCTGGCCTGCCACCCACGGGATTGGGGACATAAGGGGAATCCGTGCGAACGGAACCAAATACAGAGAAGAACGAGGCGCGGCCTGGGCCGCTGCCTAGCCTGCGCGAATACGTCAAGGACGTGCGCGTGGAGATGAGCAAGGTCAGCTGGCCATCGCGCGAGGAATTGCGGCGTCACACGATGGTCGTGGTCGTGATGGTCGCCATGGTCGCCGTCTTCACAGGCATCGTCGACCGCGCACTCTCGTTCGCGTTCGAAGCGCTGCTGAAGTTGCTCGGATGACGGCCGAAGGGACGCGCACGATGCACTGGTACGTGATTCACACGTACTCCGGTCACGAGAACAAGGTGAAGGCGAACCTCGATCGGGCGATTCATAGCGCCGGACTCCAGGATCATTTCGGCCAGATCCTCGTCGCGACCGAGGAATTCGCCGAGATGAAGGACGGGAAGCGCATCACGTCCAAGCGGAAGACCTTCCCGAGCTACGTGATCGTCGAGATGGATCTGAATCAGGAAACGCGGCTCGTGGTGCAGAACGTGCCGGGCGTGACGCGGTTCGTCGGCTCCGGTCAGGACCCGATCCCCCTTCGCGAGGCGGAGGTGAAGCGGATCCTGGGCCATCTGGAAACGGGCGGCCGCATGCGCGGCAGCGCCGAGGTTCCGTTCAAGTCCGGCGAGCACGTGAAGGTCATCGACGGTCCGTTCACCGACTTCACCGGAGTGGTGGACGAGGTGAACCCCGAGCGCCAGAAGGTAAAGGTCATGGTGTCGATCTTCGGCCGCGCCACACCCGTCGAACTCGATTTTCTACAGGTCCAGCCGGTCTAACCGGCTGAAAAAGGCGGCGGGCCAAGTCCCGACCGCACGCTACCACGCGACCCGTGGGAGCGGGGGAAACCCCGCGTACGTGAAAGGATTGCCATGGCGAAGACGAAACCGATCAAAGCCCTCGTGAAGCTCCAGGTGACGGCCGGAAGCGCGACGCCCGCGCCCCCGATTGGGCCGGCGCTCGGCCAGCACGGCGTGAACATCATGGAGTTCTGCAAGTCGTTCAACGCGAAGACGCAGGGCCAGACCGGGCTCATCATCCCGGTCGTCATCACGGTCTACACCGATCGTTCCTTTACCTACATCACGAAGACGCCTCCGGCGGCCGTGCTCTTGAAGCGCGCGGCCGGGATCGCGAAGGGCTCCGGCGTTCCGAACCGCACCAAGGTGGCCAAGGTCACCAAGGATCAGGTGCGGGAGATCGCCGAACTCAAGCGTCCGGACCTCAACGCCAACGACGTCGAGATGGCCATGCGCATGGTGGAAGGCACCGCGCGCAGCATGGGCATCGAGATCGCCGAGTAAGGGGGCGCGATGAATCTTGGAAAGCGGTTCCGGAAAGCAAGCGAGTCGATCGGGGCGGAGAAGTTGGCCGACCTCGGTATCGCCATCGAGAAATTGAAGTCGGGCGCCACCGCCAAGTTCGACGAGACGATCGAAGTGGCGATGCGGCTGGGCGTGGATCCCCGGCATGCCGACCAGCAGGTTCGCGGCACGGTGGTTCTGCCCCACGGTACGGGGAAGAAGGTCCGGGTGCTCGTCCTCACCAAGGGCGAGAAGGAGCGCGAGGCAAAGGAAGCCGGCGCGGACTTCGTTGGATCGGACGAGTGGATCAAGAAGCTCAACGAGGGCTGGACGGACGTCGACACGATCATCGCGACGCCGGACATGATGGGCGAGGTTGGAAAGCTCGGCCGCGTCCTCGGTCCCCGCGGGCTGATGCCGAACCCGCGAAGCGGCACCGTGACGATGGACGTCGCGAAGGCCGTGCGTGAAATGAAGGCGGGCAAGATCGAATACCGAGTCGACAAGTCCGGGAATCTGCATGCCCCGGTGGGAAAAGCCTCGTTCGGGAAGGATCAGCTCCTCCAGAACGTCGAAGTCTTCCTGCGCGAAGTCATGCGCCTCAAGCCGGCGTCGGCAAAGGGCCAGTATCTACGGAGCATCACCATCAGCTCGACGATGGGGCCGCCGGTGCGCCTCGATCCCGTCGCGATCCAGTCGAGCCTGAAGGCCTAACGGCCCACGGCCCCAACCGAACCGGTCAGAACCGAGAGGTCACGTTCATGTCCACCGCTGAAAAAATTCAAGCTGTCGCCGATCTCGAAGAGATCATCGCCCGGTCGAAGTCGATCTACCTGACCGACTTCCAGGGCATGGACGTCGAGATGGCGACGAAGATGCGGCGCAAACTTCGCGATGCGAATGTGAAGTATGTCGTCGCGAAGAACACGCTGACGAAGCGCGCGCTGCGCGCCCAAGGCGTGGAAGGGCTCGATCCGTTCCTCGAAGGCCCGACGGGCATCGCCTTCGGGGCGGATGAGGTGGCGGCGGCGAAGGTCCTCGCGAACTTCGCCACGGAATTCCAGAAGCCGGCGTTGAAGGCCGCCTACGTGGGCGGTCACCTTTATAACGCGGACGGCATCAAGATGCTGGCCCAGCTCCCCTCTCGCGAGGTGCTGCTGGGACAGGTCATCGGAGCTCTCCGTTCTCCCATGCAGGGCATGGTCGGCGTGCTTTCGGGCTCGCTGCGCCAGATGGTGGGAGTCATCGATGCGATTGGAAAACAGAAGCAGGGGTAGGCCCCGCGGACGACCCCGCGGCGCTGCCCGGGGATACCTAAGGAGGAATCTTCAGTGGAAACGGCGAACAAGGATCAGCAGATCATCAGCCTTCTCGAGAACATGACGATGCTCGAAGTCTCCGGTCTCGTGAAGAAGCTCGAGGAGCACTTTGGCGTGACGGCAGCGGCCCCGATGATGATGGCCGGCCCCGGAATGGGCGGAGCCGCTGCGGCCGTGGTCGAGGAGAAGACGGAGTTCGACGTCATCCTCATGGCGGCGGGCGACAAGAAGATCAATGTCATCAAGGTGGTGCGCGAGCTGACCGGACTGGGCCTCAAGGAGGCGAAGGACCTGGTGGACGGCGCCCCGAAGGCGGTGAAGGAGAAGACGACGAAGGAAGAGGCCGCCAGCGTGAAGGCGAAGCTCGAAGAGCAGGGTGCGACCGTCGAGATCAAGTAGTCCCCTGTATCGCCGATACCGCCGTCACAAGAGAAGGGTGGCAAGTACGTGAAAAACCAGCGCGCCAAGGAGCGACGGAGCTTCAGCAAGATCGATAAGGAATGGGATCTTCAGATCCCCAACCTGCTCGACGTCCAGCTGGATTCGTTCCGTAATTTCCTGCAGGCCGACACCGACCCGATGAAGCGCCGCAACGAGGGCCTTCAGGAGGTCTTTACGAGCGTTTTCCCGATCAGCGATCCGCGGGAGACGTTCTCGCTCGAGTTCGTACGTTTCGATCTCGGCGATCCCAAATATTCGGTGGACGAGTGCCAGGAACGGGATTTGACGTTCTCGGTCCCGCTGAAAGCCACGCTCCGTCTTCGCGTCCGTGAGGACTCGGAGGAGGGGAAGAAGGACAAGAGCATCATCGAGCAGGAGGTCTACCTCGGCGAACTCCCGATCATCACCGACAAGGGGACGTTCATCATCAACGGCGCCGAGCGTGTGATCGTGAGCCAGCTCCATCGTTCACCGGGTGTCTTCTTCGACGAGTCGCTGCATCCGAGCGGCAAGAAACTCTTCACGGCCCGCATCATTCCGTATCGCGGCTCCTGGGTGGAGTTCAGCCTCGACGTGAACGACATCATGTACGTGCACATCGACCGCAAGCGGAAGCTTCCGGTCACGGTGCTCCTGAAGGCCCTCGGCTACGTATCCGACCGCGAGATCCTCGGACTCTTCTATGAAGTGGACGAAGAGGAGATCGGCGGCGCGCGCTCCAAGAAGGAGCCCGACGCGCTGGGGAAGGTGTCGGCGGAGGACGTGGTCGACGAGAAGACGGGCGAAGTCCTGCTGGAGGCCAACGAACTCCTGAGCATGGAGCGGATCGAGGGCCTGCGGCGCGCCGGCTTCACGACGGTGAAGACCTTCGTGATCGCGCACCGCGACGAGGCGGACATCCTCCGCAACACGCTGAAGAAGGATTCGACCAAGACCGAGGAAGAGGCGCTCACGCGCATCTACAACCTTCTCCGGCCGGGCGAGCCCCCGCGGGCGGACACCGCTCGCGACATTCTCAAGAAGCTCTTCTTCAACCCGAAGCGCTACGACCTGGCGAAGGTGGGCCGCTACAAGCTGAACCGCAAGCTCCCGCACGAGGTCCTGCTCGGCACGAAGGAGAAGCGGAAGCGGCTCGCTCTGGCCGTGCCGGACGACAACCAGACGACGCTCGGACCCGAGGACTTCCTCGTCATCGTCACGTACCTCACCTACCTGCGCCTCGGCGTGGAAGTGGTCGGACTGACGGTCTCGACGGACGACATCGACCATCTCGGCAACCGGCGGGTTCGCGCGGTCGGCGAACTGCTGGGCAACCAATTCAACGTCGGACTGGCGCGCATGGCCCGCATCATTCGGGAACGCATGACGCTCCAGGACGTGGAGCAGGTGACGCCGTACGACCTGATCAACGCGCGGACGATCTCCGCGGTCATTCAGAGTTTCTTCGGCTCCAGCCAGCTCTCTCAGTTCATGGATCAGACGAATCCGCTCGCCGAGCTCACGCACAAGCGGCGCCTCTCGGCCCTTGGACCGGGCGGGCTGACGCGGGATCGCGCCGGCTTCGAGGTGCGCGACGTCCATTACACGCATTACGGCCGCATGTGTCCGATCGAGACGCCCGAAGGGCCGAACATCGGACTCATCTCGTCGCTCGCCACGTACGCGCGAGTGAACGACCTCGGCTTCCTCGAGACCCCCTACCGCAAGGTGGAAGGTTCGAAGGTGGACCGCAAGCAGGTCCACTTCCTCTCGGCGGACGTCGAGGACCAGTACAAGATTGCCCAGGCCAACGCGCAGATGGACGGCGACGGAAAGCTACGGATGGCGGAAGTCGTCCGCGAACGGGGCGAATTCCCGCTGGCGGAGACGAAGGACATTCACTACATGGACATCTCGCCGATCCAGCTGGTTTCCCCGGCGGCGGCGTTGATCCCGTTCCTGGAGCATGACGACGCCAACCGCGCCCTCATGGGCTCCAACATGCAGCGCCAGGCGGTGCCGCTTCTGTTCACGGAAGCCCCCCTGGTCGGAACCGGGCTGGAAGGCAAGGTCGCCGAGGATTCCGGCGCGCTCGTGCTCGCGAAGCGGGCGGGCGTCATCGAGTCGGTGGCCGGCGATCAGGTCTGGGTTCGCTACGATCAGCCGGACGGCAAGGCCCACGCGGTCGACTACTCCGAACTGGCGGGCGTGGATCTCTACAAGTTGACGAAATTCAAGCGCTCGAACCAGGACACCTGCTTGAACCAGCGCCCGACGGTCTCCGAGGGAGACCGTGTCAAGAAGGGCCAGCTCCTCGCCGACGGCGCCGCGACGCGCCACGGTGAACTGGCACTTGGCGTGAACGTGCTCGTCGCGTTCATGCCGTGGGGCGGCTACAACTTCGAGGACGCCATCCTGGTCTCCGAGCTGCTCATCAAGAACGACCGCTTCACCTCGATCCACATCGAGGAGTTCGAACTTCAAGTGCGTGACACCAAGCGTGGCGCCGAGGAAATCACGCGTGAGATTCCCAACGTCAGCGAGGAGTCGGTCAAAAACCTCGACGAGGAAGGGATCATTCGCATCGGCGCTCGCGTGAAGGCGGGCGACATCCTGGTCGGAAAGGTCACGCCGAAGGGCGAGACCGATCTCACCCCGGAAGAGCGGCTTCTCCGGGCGATCTTCGGCGAGAAGGCGGGCGATGTCCGCGACGCTTCGCTCAAGGCGCCCCCCGGCATGGACGGCGTGGTCATCGACACGAAGGTCTTCAGCCGCCGGGAGAAGGACGAGACGACCAAGAAGCAGGAGAAGAAGAAGATCGACCGTCTTCGCCGCAACGCGAAGAAGGACAAGGACCGCGTGCTCGAAACCCGCACCGCCGAGGTCGCCAAGATTCTCGTCGGGGAATACGTGAACAAGTGGGTCGAGGGCGATGGGGCGACGGCGCGCTCCGGGAAGAAGATCGACGAGGAGTTCCTAACCTCGGCGGATCTCGACTCGGTTCCGTACCGCACCGCGGTCACCCGTGACGACGCCGTGAACGAACGCTTCTGGAGCCTGATGGAAGGGGCGGCGCGGGCGCTCGACCGGGGAGAGAAGAATCTCGAGAAGGAGATCGAGAAGGTCACGCGCGGGGACGAGCTTCCTCCCGGCGTGGTCAAGCTCGTGAAGGTCTACGTCGCCAAGAAGCGGAAACTCTCCGTCGGCGACAAGATGGCGGGACGCCACGGCAACAAGGGAGTCGTCGCCAAGATCATGCCCGAGGAGGACATGCCGTACCTCCCCGATGGAACTCCGGTGGACATGGTGTTGAATCCGCTCGGCGTGCCGTCGCGTATGAACATCGGCCAGGTTCTCGAGACCCACCTTGGCTGGGCCGCGCAAGCGCTCGGTACCACCGTGGCGACGCCGGTCTTTGCCGGCGCCACGGTCGAGGAGATCAAGAGCTGCCTGCGGGATTCGAATCTGGCGGAGGACGGCAAGTCGGTTCTCTACGACGGACGGACCGGTGAGTCGTTCGATCAGCGCGTGACGGTGGGCTACATCTACATGATGAAGCTCTCGCACTTGGTCGACGACAAGATCCACGCCCGGTCCATCGGACCGTACTCGCTCGTCACCCAGCAGCCGCTGGGAGGAAAGGCGCAGTTCGGAGGACAGCGTTTCGGAGAAATGGAAGTTTGGGCGCTCGAGGCCTACGGAGCGGCTTACACGCTCCAGGAACTCCTGACGGTCAAGTCTGACGACGTAACGGGCCGGTCGCGGATTTACGAAGCGATCGTGAAGGGCGAGAACCCGCCTGAGCCGAGCACGCCGGAGTCCTTCAACGTACTCGTGAAGGAACTTCAGAGCCTATGCTTGGACGTGCAGCTTCGCGAGGAGCCCTAAGCCAGCCGAGGAGGCACAGCGATCATGCAGGAACTGTTCGGAATCAAGTCCCCTCTCGCGACGGAGCGGCAGCGCTTCTCGTTGACGCGTCCCGACGACCGCGACTTCATGCGGCGCCGGGTCACGTTCAACTCGATTCGCATCATGCTGACCTCGCCGGAGACAATGCGGTCCTGGTCGCACGGCGAAGTGACGAAGCCGGAAACGATCAACTACCGGTCGTTCAAGCCGGAACGCGACGGGCTATTTTGTGAGAAGACCTTCGGTCCGGTGAAGGACTGGGAGTGCTCCTGCGGTAAGTACAAGCGCATCCGCTACCGCGGCGTCATTTGCGACCGCTGCGGCGTGGAAGTGACGCAGGCGAAGGTGCGCCGCGAACGGCTGGCGCACATCAACCTGGCCGTCCCCGTCTCGCACATCTGGTTCTTCAAGGCGGTGCCGAGCCGCATCGGGCACCTGCTCGACATGTCGATCCGGGACCTGGAACGCGTTCTCTACTACGAATCGTACGTGGTTCTCGAGCCGGGCACGAGCGGGCTGAAGAAGAAGCAGCTCCTCTCGGAGGACGAGTACTACGAATTGACGCAGGACGAGACGATTTCGTTCGGAGCGAAGATGGGCGCGGAGGCGATCCGCGACCTTCTCACCGAGATCGATCTCGACGAGCTGTCGGCCGAGCTTCGCGCCATCGCGAAGATCGAGAACTCCGTTCAGCGCAAGAAGGAGACGCTGAAGCGCCTCCGGATCGTCGAGGCGTTCCGCCAGAGCGGAAACCGGCCCGAGTGGATGATTCTGAATGTCGTCCCGGTCCTGCCGCCCGATCTGCGGCCGCTCGTTCCGCTCGAGGGCGGACGGTTCGCCACGTCGGATCTGAACGATCTCTACCGGCGCGTCATCAACCGGAACAACCGTCTCAAGAAGCTCATGGACATCCGGGCGCCGGAAGTCATTCTCCGGAACGAGAAGCGGATGCTCCAGGAAGCCGTGGACGCTCTGTTCGACAACGGGCGGCGCAGCCGCGCCGTGCGCGGACAGGGAAACCGCCCGCTCAAGTCCCTCAGCGACATGTTGAAGGGAAAGCAGGGACGCTTCCGCCAGAACCTCCTTGGAAAGCGCGTCGACTACTCGGGCCGTTCGGTCATCGTCGTCGGGCCGGAGCTGAAGCTCCACCAGTGCGGCCTTCCGAAGAACATGGCGCTCGAGCTCTTCAAGCCGTTCATCATCCGGAAACTCGAAGACAAGGGTTTCGTGCAGACCGTGAAGAGCGCGAAGCGTCTCGTCGAGCGCGAGCGTCCCGAGGTGTGGGACATTCTCGGCGAGATCATCAAGGGGCACCCGGTGCTCCTGAACCGCGCGCCGACGCTCCACCGGCTGGGGATCCAGGCCTTCGAGCCCGTGCTGGTCGAAGGAAAGGCGATCCGAATCCACCCGATGGTCTGTTCCGCCTTCAACGCGGACTTTGACGGCGATCAGATGGCCGTTCACGTTCCGCTGTCGTTCGAGGCGCAGATCGAGTGCCGGACGCTGATGCTTTCAACCAACAACATCCTGCTTCCGTCCAACGGCCGCCCGGTCGCGACCCCGAGCCAGGACATCGTGCTCGGCTGTAACTACATGACCAAGGCGCAGCCGCTCGCCGCCGGCGTGAAGCGGAAGTTCTACGGTACGGCGCTGGAAGTGCGCGCCGCCTACGATCACAAGCAGGTATCGCTGCACACGATGATCGTGGCGCGCATCGAAGGCGCGCGGCACGAGACGACGGTCGGCCGCGTTCTCTTCAATGAAGTCCTCCTGCCGCTCGGCATTCCGTTCGCGAACGTGGAGATGGACAAGAAGGCGCTGGAGCGGCTGGTGGGCGACTGCCACCGGGAGCGGGGCAAGGCGGTCACGGCCATCCTGCTCGATTCGCTGAAGAATCTCGGATTCACCTACGCGACGCAGGCGGGCATCACGGTCGGCATCGACGACATCATGATTCCGCCGACCAAGAAGGCCATCATCGACCGGGCAAAGGCCGAAGTCGCGGGGATCAACCGCCAGTACCAGCAGCGTGTCATCACCGACGGCGAACGGTATAACCAGGTCATCAACACCTGGACGCTCGTGACGACCGAAGTCGAAGAGGAGACGTTCAGCGGCCTCGCGAAGGACCGGAACGGCTTCGCGAAGGACCGGAACGGCTTCAACCCGATCTTCATGATGGCCCACTCCGGTTCGCGCGGTACGAAGGAGCAGATCCGCCAGCTGGCCGGTATGCGCGGCCTGATGGCGAAGCCCCAGAAGAAGATCACCGGCGGTCTCGGCGAAATCATCGAGTCCCCGGTTATTCATAACTTCAAGGAAGGGCTGACGGTGCTCGAGTACTTCGTCTCGACGCACGGTGCCCGCAAGGGCCTCGCGGATACGGCGCTCAAGACGGCCGACGCGGGCTACCTGACCCGCCGCCTCGTGGACGTGGCGCAGGACGTCATCGTGAACATTCCCGACTGCGGCACCGTCAACGGCATCGAAGTCGGTCCGCTGAAGGAAGGCGAGGAAATCATCCAGGCGCTGGCGGACCGTGTTTTGGGCCGCGTGGTGGTCGAGGACGTCATCGATCCGATCACGAGCGAAGTGCTCGTGAAGGCCGGTTGCGAGATCGACGAAGTCGGCGCCCTGGCCATTGAGGAGAGCGGCCGCATCGAGAACGTGCACCTTCGCTCCGTCCTCAAGTGCGAGGCGAAGCGCGGCGTCTGCGCCAAGTGCTACGGCCGAAACCTGGCCACCGGCCTCATGGTGGAACTGGGCGAGGCGGTCGGTGTCATCGCCGCGCAGTCGATCGGCGAGCCGGGCACCCAGCTCACGCTTCGTACGTTCCACATCGGCGGTACGGCCAGCCGCATCGTCGAGCAGTCGAAGATCAAGGCCAAGGTCCCCGGAACCATCGTGTTCCGCGACCTGGAAGTCGTCGAGCGCACCGGCGGTTCGCTGGTGGTCGTCGGCCACAAGGGCCAGATCGAGCTTCAGGACGCCGCGGGCAAGGTGTGGCACCGCTACTCGCCGCCTTACGGCTCCACCCTCCACGTGCATGACGGCACGGTCGTCGTGGTGGGCGGGGAACTCTTCGAGTGGGATACGTTCAACACGCCGATTCTCACCGAGAAGGCGGGAACCGTGCGTTTCGTGGATATCAAGGACAAGGTCACCGTCCGCGACGAAGTCGACGAGAACACGGGCCTCCGGCTCATGGTCATCATCGACGACCGCGAGAAGGTGCTCCATCCGCACGTCGAC
>JANNMC010000080.1:0-52633 GCA_031397435.1 Candidatus Eiseniibacteriota bacterium | reverse complement strand
GCCGCTTCCGCCTGCTCCGCCGCCCGGGGCGCCCCCGGCTCCGCGCTCGCCGCGGCGACGATGGCCGCGGCCTCCCTAAGGAGTGCGTGGCGGCGGCGGCGCGGATCGGCGGCGGCGCGCCGGCGAACCGTCGCGGCCACCCCGAACCCCGCGTATCCCAGGAGTGAGAAGAGACCTGCCGCGAGCGGCGCCCCGCTCGGCCAGCCCGAGAGATCCGCGGTTTCTCGCGCTCCCGGCACCCCACGCGCTCCCGGTGAGGAAGAGGCGGGGCGGGGCGCGGCCGGGACGCCGACCGCCGTCCGCGTCACGTCCTCGTCGAGCGCGCCTCCCTCCTTGGCCGGGTCAACGCGCACCACGATCGTGTCGGAGCGCTGCACGCGGTAGCGTCCCGCTTCCGGATCGAACCAGGCGAACGAGATCGGGAGCACCAGGAGCGATCCCGGCTGGTCGGGGACGAAGGCGATCTCTCGGCGGCGTGCTCCGCGCAGGCGATCGCCCGAGCGATCGAGTTCGGTCCGGGCGCCCGCGGGATACGAGGGGCAAGCGGGGATCGCTACGATGACGGGATCAGTGGCTGAAGCTAGATTGCCTTCCCCGCGCACGGAAGTCGAGACGGTGAGCGGTTCGCCGACGCGGATGCGCGGCCGATCGACGCGCACCGTGAGCGCGAGGTTTCCCACCGCGCCCTGAAACTCGCGAGGCGCCCCCTGCGGGAGCGGGTCGACCGTGATGTCCACCGGCGCCGCCTCGATCGGGACTTCTACCACTTCAACCCCGGGCGCCGGGAAGAGGCCGCCGAACGGATCGAATCCCGGTTCGTGCCGGCGAGCCGCGCGCACACGCGCCCGGGCGGGGCCGAGGGTCAGACGTCCGGGACGCGTCGGAAAGAAAGCGTGCACCCGCTCGTAACGATCGTAGACCTGCCCCTCGATCGTGACCCGATCGTGACGAGCCTCGCCGAGCGGTTCCCCCCAGAAGCCGGTGGCCTGCGGCGGTTCCCAGAGCGGCATCTCCTCGAGCGGGCCGCGGGAGAAGATCTGCACGCGAGCAACGATTTGCTCGTTCCAGGCGACGCGGCGGCGATCGACGACGAGTCGCGCGAAGAGCGGCGCCCCCTCCTCGTCCTTGGCACTGGGGCCGACACCGCCCGACGGGAGCGACGCCACGACCTCAAAGGAGACGGTCGCGGTTTCCGATCGCTTCCCGCCCGCCACGATCGTGAAGGAAGGGATCGTGTACTTCCCCGGGAGTGGCGCCGTCACGCGGAAGATCACGATGTCGGTGCGCACGACGCTTCCGGCGGCCATCACGAGACTCTGCGACGTCCCGGCGCGCTCGATCGAGAGTCCCTCGGCGCGCGGCGCTTCAACCGACGCACCCGAGAATCCGTCGCTTTCGACCGTCACGTTGACGAGAACCGGCTCCCCCCTCACGACCACCGGACGATCGATGGCGGCCTGGGCCCGGAGCACGCCCGCCGCCGCGCGTGGCGGGAGTACCGCCAGGCAGGTGAGTGCGATTACCGCGGCGGCGCGGATGGCGCGGATGGCGCGGCGCGAATCCAGAAACCTACCAGTCACGGTCGTTCCGCTTCTCGCCCGAGGAAGCGCGCTTGGAAGCCTGCTCGCGCGCACGCGCGGCCCGCCGCTCCGCCTCGAGCGCCTCGAGCCAGTGTTCCGCTTCCTCGCGACTTGGAAGCCGCGCGCCGAGTTTCGACCCTGGGTCGGGCGACCCGCCGTCTGGCCGCCGCTCCGGCCCCGAGGCGGCACCGCGCGGCAACGGCGTCTTCCCGCCCTGGCGATTTCCGGTCCCTCCCGATCCCTCCCCCTCCGTTCCGCCGCTCCCCGAGCGCTGCTGCTTCTTCGCTTCCCGCGAGCGGCGAAGCGCCTCCTCGAGGTTCCGCTTCGCGTCGGCGCGATGCGGTTCGCTCCGGAGCGCGTCGCGATACGAACCGATGGCGTCGTCCAGCTTCCCCGCGTTCAACGCTTCATTCCCGAGGTTGTAAGCCGCCGCGGCGCGGGCTGGTTCTCCCTCGAGACCCAGGGCGTCGCGATAGGCGGCACTCGCGGAATCAGAGAGCCCCGCGGCGCGGAAGGCGAGCGCCTGGTCGAAGCGGATGGCCCCCACGTGCGGCCGCTCGCGGCGCGCCTCCTCGAATGCCGTCATCGCCTCGCGCGATTTCCCCGCGCGGAACTCTCGCAGTCCGCGCGCCGCGGGGCCGCCCCACTCGTAGCCGGCGCCGGTGGCCGCGAGCGCGACGAAGAGAAGGAGCGCCCCGCGCCACGCTGCCGTCGCGGGGTTGTCCCCCCATCGTGGCCTCACGCGCCCCTCCGCCGCGGTACCAGCGCTTCCGCACCCAGGAGTAAGGCCGCCAGCGCCGCGAGCCAGTGGAATCGTTCGTCGAACGCGCGAAGCGATCGCCCGCCGCGGTCGCCCCGCTCGTGGCCGCGCGCGTAGCCCGCCGCGAGCCGGCCGGCGCGCCCACTTCCGTCAGCGCGCTCGTAGCGCCCTCCGGCCGCGCGGGCAAGCGCTCGAAGCGCCTCCTCCGAGAGGCGCGTCTGCACGACCTGGTTCCGCGCGTCCATCTTCACGCTGACCACGGCTCCGGTCGTGTCGATCACGGGAATGGTGGCGCCCTCCGGCGTGCCGGCGCCGAGAACGATGAGCGACGCCCCGGAGGCGCGAAGAACGGGGAGCCCCCGGGCGATGTCGCCGCCGAGCTGCTCCCCGTCGGTCACGAGCACGATGGCGCGAGGCCGGTCCCCTGGCCGGCGCAGGAGCTGCGCGGCCAGGGCAACGGCGCCACCGATGTCGCTTCCCGGCATGTCGAGTTCGGCCGGATTCGCGGCGTCGATACGGTCGCGGAGCCCCTCCAGATCGGTCGTGAGCGGACTCAGCACGCGGGCTTCCCCCGCGAATCCGACGAGCCCGATCGCGGAACCTTCGAGTTCCTTCAGGAGAGTCGCGATCTCGCGCCGCGCGGAGCCGAGGCGATCGGGCTTCGCGTCCCGCGCGTGCATGCTCTCGGAGAGATCGAGCACGACCACGACATCGGGCCCGGTGCTGGTGGTGCTCACGAGACGCAGTCCTGCTTGCGGGCGGGCGAGCGCCACGATTCCGGCGGCAGCGGCGGTCAGGAACAGAAAGGTTCGTAGGTGTCCGTTCCAGCGCCCGGGCGCACCCCAGCGACGGCGGAGCGCGTCCGGATCGCCCAGTGCGGCCTCGTCCCGGCGCCGGGCCCGCGCGGTCCAGAAGAGGAACGCCAGCGCCACCGGCACGATCCAGAAGAGCAGGAACATCTCGGGAGCCGCCCAGCGCACCGTGGTTGTCTCCTAGGGATAGCGCCGGAGCAGCGTCGTCCGGAGCAGGAGGTCGAGAGCGAGGAGGAGAAGTCCGGCCACGAGAAACGCCGGGCCGACCTCCGCCCACTTCGTGTAAGAACGGGTCTCCACGCGCGACGGTTCCAGTTTATCGATCTCGTGATAGACGCGGGCGAGCAGCGCCGCCGTGGTGGCGCGAAAGAATCTTCCCTGTGTCAGGGTGGCGACCGCCTGAAGCGTCGGTTCGTCTACCTCCGACCGGACCCAGACGTAGCGGCGGCCGAGAATCGGGTCGTCCACCGGGAATGGCGCCTGCCCCTGCGTCCCCGCGCCGATCGTGTAGGCACGCACGCCGACCGCGGCGGCAAGCCGTGCCGCGGTGATCGGATCGACCGGTCCGGCGTTGCTGATCCCGTCCGTCAAGAGAATGAGGACGCGGCTCTTCCCTTTCGCCTCCCGCAGCCGCTGCGCTCCCTGGGCGATCGCCGCGCCGACCGCCGTCCCGTCGGGGAGCATTCCAAAGTCGAGCCCATCGATCAACGCGGCAAGTCCCTCGTAGTCGAGCGTGAGCGGCGCGATCAGCTCGCTTCGACCCGCGAACGCGACGATTCCGATCCGATCCTGTTTTCGCCCACGAATGAATTCCTTCGCCACCGCCTTCGCCACGAAGAGTCGATTCTGAGGACGAAAGTCCTCGCAGCGCATGCTCCCCGACACGTCGATCGCGAGAACGATGTCGATCCCCTCGCTCACGACCTCGCGCATCTCGCGCCCCGCCTGGGGACGCGCGGACGCGATCACGAACGCGGCGGCCGCCAGCGGGACGAGCCATCCAAGGAGCGGCGCCACGCGCGTCCTCCATCCCCGCGACGAGGGAAAGGCCGCGAGGCTGGAGACGGGCAGCTCCGGCTCCCGATAGCGCCGCCCGCGGAGTCGCAGAAGCCAGGCCGCGATGAGCGGAAGCGCCACGAGCAGGAACCAGGGGGCGGCGAAGCGCATCGGCTACTCCTGACCCTTCTTCGGGTGGAGCGGTTCCGAGGCGATCGCCGGAGGCGCGGGCGCCACCGCGCCGGAAAGGCGAGCGGCATCGTCCAGGAGCGCGCGCGCCTCCACCCAAGCGTCGGCGCGGCGTGCGAACTTGACGAGGTCGGAGCGGCGTAGGATCCGGACGATCTCCGCGGCCGCCTCCGGGCGCGTCCGCGCCGAACGTCCGAATTCGCGCTCCAGTTCGCGAGTCGTCAGGTCGATCGCGTCGACTTCGGCGACCTCTCCGACGTAGCGGCGAATGGCGTCGCTCAATCGTTCGTGGAAGGCGTCCCGCGCGAGCGCCGGTCCCTCGTCGCGAAGCGAGTCGAGCGCCCGCCCGAAGCGCGTCTCCGGCGGCTCGGCGGGAGCCGCGGCCTCCGGTCGCGCCCGGCGTCGGCGCCACGCGAGGTAGAGGAGAACGGCGGCCGCCACGATGACGGCGACCACGATCCCCGCGATCACGAAATCGATGGGGCGAGGTCCGGGATCGATCGGCCCTCGATCCGGGGCGGTCTCTCCGGTGGCGGCCGGGGTGAGCGAATCGACCGCCAACGAGTCGAACGGAAAGACGAGCGTGTCGTTCAACGCTTCTCCTTGCGCGATCGGTACCTGGACGGCGAGTCTGGCGCCAGGGAGCGGCAGCGTTCCGAGGTCGAAGCCCTTCAGGTCGTAGCGGCGGCTCCACACGATGGCGTCGCGCCCCGTTCGGATCGTCGCATCTCCGCGAGGAACGAGGTCGAGCGATGCGGGCACGGAATCGAGTCGCACGGCGAGCGGGTCGCACGTGGGAGGGAGCGTGGCGGTGAGGGTCCAGACGACGGGGTCGCCGAGCGTGACGCGCCGCGGCGTTACTTCGCTCCGGACGACGACTCGCCCGTAGTTCCGCTCCTCGTCTCGTTCGCGGGCGTTTCCCGTCTCCTTCGACCCGCCGCAGCCGGCCGCAAGCGCCGTGAACGCGGCAACGAACGCGAGTGAAATGGCGAAGCGGGCGAGCGACGGGACGCGGCGCATCGGCCTACCGTGCGGCCGCGCGGCGCTCGAAGTAGCGGATGAGCACCGGCGCCACGGGACGGTCCGCGTCGAGCGAGAGGCGTGGAACGCCGGCCCGGCGGAATACCTGGTCGAGTTCCTTCGTCCGCCGCGCGACCGTGGCACGCCAAGCGCCCCGCGCCGCGCGTGACGAGGCATCCACCCAGGCGGTCTTTCCCGTCTCCAGGTCGCGGACCCGAAGCAGGCCGCGCGAAGGCGACTCCCGCTCCAGGGGGTCGGCCACCTCGAGCGCCACGACGTCGTGCTTCCGGGCGAGGAGCGAGAGGGGACGATCGAACGAGGCGGCGCGCCAGTCGGAGAGCAAGAAGACGACCGAGCGCCGGCGGAGCACGCGGTGAAGGAAGCCAAGCGCGCCGGCGACGTCGGTCCCCTTCCCCTTCGGCTCGAAGGCGAGCAGTTCTCGCGCGATGCGAAGCGCGCGGGAGCGGCTCTTGCCGGGAGGGAGATAGAGTTCCACCTGCTCGGTGAAGAGAAGGAGCCCCACGCGATCGCGATTTCGCGCCGCGGCCAAAGCGAGGAGCGCGCCTGCTTCGGCCGCCGCGTCCCGCTTGGCCCGCGCGCGGCTCCCGAAGGCGAGCGATCCGGAGAGATCGAGGGCGACGACGACGGTGAGTTCACGCTCTTCCTCGAAGCGTTTCACGAAGGGGCGTCCGGCGCGGGCCGTGACGTTCCAGTCGATGGAGCGGATGTCGTCGCCGGGGACGTACTCGCGAACCTCGGCGAACTCCAGCCCCTGTCCGCGGAAGGCGCTTCGGTAGGCGCCGGAGAAGACCTCTTCGACCGCTCGCCGGCTCCGGATGGTGAGCCGGCGAACCTGGGCGAGAAGTTCCGGCGTGATCACGGAACGGCGACGCGCGCGAGGATCCGGCGGGTGATCTCGTCGACGGGAACACCTTCCGCCTCTGCCTCGTACGTGAGGAGGATTCGGTGGCGGAAGACGTCGGGAGCGAGTTCCTTCACGTCGTCGGGCGTCACGTAGGCGCGTCCGTCGAGGAAGGCGTAGGCGCGGCACCCCCGCGCGAGCGCCAGCGTGGCGCGCGGAGAGGCACCGAATTGGATGAGCGGACGAATGTCGAGCCCGAATCGCTCCGGCTCCCGCGTCGCGTGAACCAGATCGACGATGTAGCGCCGGATTCGTCCATCGAGGTAGACACCGTTCACCGTGCGACGCGCGCGCCGGATGTCCTCGGCGCTGACGACCGCCGTCGGCGGCGGCGGCGGCTCCCCGCCCATCCGCTCAAGAATCGTGGCCTCTTCCTCGGGACTTGGGTAACCGACGCGGATCTTCAGGAGGAAGCGGTCCATCTGCGCCTCAGGTAGAGGGTAGGTCCCCTCCTGTTCGATCGGATTCTGCGTCGCGAGCACCCAGAAGAGTCCATCGAGCGGGTAGGTCGTCTCTCCGATGGTTACCTGGCGTTCCTGCATGGCCTCGAGGAGCGCGCTCTGCACCTTCGCGGGAGCGCGGTTGATCTCGTCGGCCAGGAGAATCTGGGTGAAGACGGGGCCGAACTTAGGCGAGAACGTTCCGGCGCGCGGATCGAAGACGAGCGTCCCGGTGAGATCGGCGGGAAGGAGGTCGGGCGTGAACTGAATGCGCCGGAACTTCGCGTCGATCGCCTGCGCCACGCACTTCACGGCAAGCGTCTTCGCCAGACCCGGCACGCCCTCCAGGAGGAGATGCCCGTCGGCCAGAAGCCCGACCAGGATCCGCTTCACCATCGTCTCCTGCCCGACGATGACGCGCTCCACGGCTTCGAGGAGCCGCGGAACGAACGCGCTCTCGGCCCGCACTTGCGCGGTACGTTCCTCGAGGGAGATATCGCTCATGGGAAGTTCGCCCGGTTCGGGGCTAGGATACCCGGCCCGTGTAGAGGGGCAGCGTCCGGCAGAGATCGCCGACGTGGCGGCCGATGGCGGCCAGCGCCG
Source organism: Candidatus Eiseniibacteriota bacterium (assembly GCA_031397435.1). Classification (GTDB taxonomy): domain Bacteria; phylum Eisenbacteria; class RBG-16-71-46; order SZUA-252; family SZUA-252; genus SZUA-252. The sequence goes on along the minus strand of JANNMC010000080.1, from coordinate 45,311 downwards.
CCGCATCGTCGCGGTGGCGGAGCGCTTCGTCGATCCAACCGCCGAGTGACGTCATCTCTGTGACGCCGAGTCCCCGCGTCGTGACGGCCGCCGTGCCGATCCGAATGCCGCTCGTGACGGCTGGTGGCCGCGGATCGTCGGGGACGGCATTCTTGTTCACGGTGATCCCGGCCGCGTGAAGCGCCGTCTCCGCTTCGGCACCGGAGTAGGCGGCCTTCTTGAAATCGACGAGGAGAAGATGATTGTCGGTTCCCCCCGTCACCAGTTCGTACCCGCGCGCCGTCAACGCGGCGGCCAGGACACGGGCGTTCTCCACGACGCGTCCCGCGTAGGTCTTGAAGTCGGACGTGGCCGCCTCCTTGAAACAGACCGCCTTCGCCGCGATGACATGCATGAGCGGCCCACCTTGAAGCCCCGGAAAGACTGCCTTATCAATCGCTTTGGCGAATTCGCTCTTGCAGAGGATGAGACCGCTCCGGGGACCCCGAAGAGTCTTGTGCGTCGTGGTCGTCACGACGTCGGCGTGCGGCACGGGGCTCGGATGAACCCCCGCGGCCACGAGCCCGGCGATGTGAGCCATGTCGACCACGAAGCGCGCCCCCACCTCGTCGGCGATCGCGCGGAATCGGGCGAAGTCGATGACTCGGGGGTAGGCGCTCGCGCCCGCCACGATCACCTGTGGCTTGTGCTCGCGCGCCAGCGACGCGACCTTGTCGTAGTCAAGCAACCCGGTCTGGGGGGAAAGTCCGTACTGGACCGCCTTGAAGAAGATTCCGGATGCCGACACCTTGTGGCCGTGCGTCAGGTGCCCCCCGTGCGCCAGCGCCATCCCGAGCAGGGTGGAGCCGGGAGGCATCAGCGCCAGATAGGCGGCGAGATTCGCCTGGGCTCCGGCGTGTGGCTGAACGTTCGCGTGGTCGGCGCCGAAGAGCGACTTGGCGCGCTCGATGGCGAGCGACTCGGCAACATCGACGTGCTCGCAGCCACCGTAATAGCGCTTTCCCGGATAGCCTTCGGCGTACTTGTTCGTGAGTGGCGACCCCACCGCTTCGAGGATCGCCTCGCTCACGAAATTCTCGGACGCGATCAGTTCCAGGGTGCCGCGCTGGCGTTCCACCTCGTGCCGAATGGCCGTCGCGATCTCGGGATCGACGGCCGAGAGTGGTGCTTCACGCAGGTTGGAGGCCATGATGCCGGCGCTCTCGGCGGAAGTCGGCGTCACGCGGAGCGGCTCAGCGGGCCTTCTTCGCCGCCCGCTGCACCTTGCCGGCCGCGGCGATCGGGAAGAGCCAGCCATGACGGTCGCGCGCGCGTCCCTCGATGATGTCGAAGAACGCCTCTTGAAGCCGCTTCGTAATCTTGCCGACGCGACCTTCGCCGACCTGAATCCGGTCGATGCTCGTGATCGGCGTGATCTCCGCCGCGGTCCCCGTGAAGAAGACCTCGTCGGCAATCGTCAGCATCTCGCGCGGGAGTTGCTCCTCGCGCACCTCGAGCCCCATCTCCCGGGCCAGCACCATGACGCAGTCGCGCGTCACCCCGGGAAGGATGGCGTTCGCCTGGGTCGGCGTGTAGACCGTATCGCCGCGCACGAGGAAGAGATTCTCCCCGCTCCCTTCGGCCAGGAAGCCGAAGGAGTCGAGGGCGATTCCCTCTTCGTAGCCGTCGGCGATCGCCTCCAGCTTGATCAGTTGGGAGTTCATGTAGTTCGCGCCCGTCTTCGCCATGAACGGGAACGTATCGGGAGCGGCGCGGCGCCACGAGGAGACCCGGACCGCGATCCCCTTCTCGAGGGCTTCCGCCCCGAGATACTTGCCCCAGTTGAGCGTCGCCATGGCGACATCGACCGGAACACCGGTCGGATTGACGCCCAGCGTGCGATAACCGCGGTAGACGACGGGGCGGAGGTAGCACGCCTTGCCGCCGTTCTCGCGCACCGTCGCCCGGCCCGCTTCCATCAATTCGTCGGCGCCGTACGAGGGGATCATGCGGGCGATCTTGCAGGAGTCGATCAGCCGATGCATGTGGCGGTCGAGCCGGAAAATCGCGGTTCCACGCGGGGTGTCGTACGCGCGGATGCCCTCGAACACGCTCGAACCGTAGTGGACAACATGCGAAAGGATGTGAATCTTCGCGTCTTCGAACGCGATGAACTTGCCGTTCATCCAGATGACCGGCTGGGCTTCCGGCGCCATGGGGTTCCTCCTGTGGCCGGCGGCGGCCTTGCGTGGCCGCGCCGGTGCTACCGCACGCCTTCCCGCCGCTCGATCTCTCCTCGAATGAGGGGGACCCACCGCAGCAGGTGGCTCCGAATCAGGTGAAAAGTGTCGGCGTACTCTTCCGCGGTTCCCCCCAGGGGATCGCGAACGCCCGCCTCCGCAACGCCGCCCTCGGCGCCTTGATCGGTGACGAGATGTATCCGGTCGCGCGAATCGGGCGCGAGGCTCCGCGCCCACTCCGCGTGACGCGGCTCCATCGCGAGAATCAGATCGGCCTCGCGAACGAGCCGCGGCGTCACTGCCCTGGCGCGGTGTCCCTCCAGATGGAGCCCGTGGGCCGCCACCGTCGCGATCGCCAGCGGCGTCGCCGGAGCGCCCTCGCCGGCCCCGGTTCCCGCCGAGGCCACCTCCACCTGCGCCTCCAACTCTGGCGAAAGAAGAGCACGCAGCGCCACTTCGGCCATCGGGCTTCGGCAGGTGTTGCCGGTACAGATCACCAGGACGCGGATCATGAACCTCGCAAGGCCGAAATGGATCGTGACGGGTCGAGTCTAGGGGCGCCGTCCAAGAGCGTCAAGGGGCCTCCCCCTCCACCTTGAGGGCACCGGAACGCAGCACCCGCACGGTACTTCCGTCGACCCGGACAAGGGTTGATGGGAGCCCGGATCGGGTTCCGCCATCGACCGCGAAGGCGACCCCCTCGAGTTCGCAGGCTCCGAGACTCGCGGGCGGTGGCCCACCGGGACGATTGGCTGACGTCGAGACGAGCGGAGCGCCCACCGCCGCCAGGAGCGCGCGTAGAAAGTCACTCCCTGGGCAGCGGACCGCCACGGTCCGATCGGATGATTGGAGGGCGAGCGGAAGTCCCGGCGGAGCGGATACGACGATCGTGAGCTGCCCCGGCCAGTGCGCCGCGGCGAGTTCGGCGGTCCGCCCTTCGAGTGGCGCTCCCCACGATGCGGGCAGCCACGGCTCCGCCAGGAGGAGAATCCAGCCGCGGTCGACGGCCCGCGGCTTCATCGCCTGAAGGCGTGCGAGCGCGTCCGGTAGGTCGGCGCGGACGTGGTAGCCGTAGAGCCCCTCGGCGGGCAGAAGCGCGACTTCCCCGCGTCCGAGCGCGGCGGCAGCGTCCGTGAGCGCATCACGCCACGACTCCGGCCGTCCCAGGTCGATTCTCCTTGTCGGGGGCGACGGCGAGATCGTCACGGCGCTAGATCTTCTCGCCGCGCGCCAGCCGCTCTTTCATGTCCTCCAGCTTCAACTGAAGGCTGGGATCGGCGAGCGCCAGGATCTGCACCGCGAGGATGGCCGCGTTCTTCGCGCCGGGAACGCCGATCGCCACGGTCGCGACCGGAACGCCCGGCGGCATCTGCACGGTGGAGTAGAGCGCGTCGGCGCCCCCCAGAGACGTCCCCAGGAGGGGAACGCCGATGACCGGGAGCGTCGTGTGGGCCGCGACCGTTCCGGCGAGATGGTTCGCCATGCCCGCGGCCGCGATGAAGAGACGCACGCCGCGCCCCGGAGCGGAGGCGACGATTTCCCGCACCTTCTCCGGCGATCGATGGGCCGAGGCGTGATGCATCTCGTGGGAGACGCCGAAGGAATCGAGGACCTTCGCCGTCTCTTCCATGGTCGGGCGGTCCGATTCGCTTCCGAACAGAATGGCGATGCGCGGCGCGTGGCTCATGATTCTTCGCTCCTTGATTCTTCCGGGACGAGCGCGATGTCGCGCCGATACTGCATCCCCGGGAAGTAGATGTGCGACGCCGCGGCGTAGGCCGCCTCGCGAGCGTCGTCGAGCGTCATGGCGCGGGCCGTCACGCCGAGCACGCGCCCGCCGCTTGTGACCCACTGCCCGTGATGCCGGTCGACGCCGGCGTGGTAGACGTGGACGCCGTGCGGCCAGGGCCCTTCCAGACCCTCGATGTCGGAGCCGGTGGCGGGCCGCGCGGGATACCCCGGCGCCGCCAGCACGACGCAGACGGCCGCGCCCTCGTGTTTCACGAAGGTCGCGTGACGTTCGGCCGGAAGGCGGCCAAGCGCCGCATTCCAGAAGAGCGGAAGCGGATCCTCCGTCAGGAGCGGCAGCACGACCTGAGCTTCAGGGTCGCCGAAGCGCGCATTGAATTCGAGCACCTGCGGTCCCTTGTCGGTGAGCATCAGGCCGAGGTAGAGAATGCCTCGGTAGGGATTCTTTTCCTCCCGGAAGGCCGCCAAAACGGGGTCGACGATCTGCTTGGCCATCGCGATCGCCTCATCCTCGGAGGGAACGCGCGCCGGCGCGCAGGCGCCCATGCCGCCGGTGTTCGGGCCGGTGTCGCCGTCGCCGATCCGCTTGTGATCGCGTGCCGGAGGGAAGAGCATCCACCGCTCTCCGTCGGAGAGAACCAGGATCGACGTCTCCTCGCCGCGAAGGAACTCCTCGATGAGGATCGTGGAGCCGGCATCTCCCAGATCTCCCTCGCGCATCCAGGAATCGATCGTCGCCAGCGCCTCCTTCTCGTCGGCGGCGATGACGACCCCCTTCCCCGCGGCCAGGCCATCGGCCTTGAGGACGATCGGGTAACTCGAACCTCGCAGCATCGCCTCGGCCTCATCGGCGGACGTGGCAACGCGGAAGGCGGCCGTCGGGAGACCCAGGCGCTGCAGCAATTCTTTCGAGTAGCGCTTGCTCGACTCGAGACGCGCGCCCGCGGCGCCCGGTCCGAGGACGGCGATGCCGATCTCGCGGAGCGCGTCGGCGAGTCCGAGCGCCAGCGGGATTTCGGGACCCACGACGACGAAGTCGATCTCGTTCTTTCGCGACCAGCCGACTATCGATTCAATGTCGGTCGGCGCGATGGCCACTCGCTCGGCGAACGCCTCCATCCCGGGGTTCCCGGGCGTCACGTAGACGTATGGATGGTCGTCGGCGTTGTGAAGCGCCTCGACCAGGGCATGCTCCCGGCCTCCTTGCCCCACGACCAGGACGCGCATGCCGATCATGCCGGCTCCTCGGTTAGAACCGCTCGTAGCGCCGCCTGGAGCTTTTCCGGGTGCGCGCGTCCGCGCGACTGCTTCATGGCTTGACCGACCAGGAACGCGAAGGTCTTCTCCTTGCCCGCTCGGAATTCGGCGGCGGGACCGGGGTTCGCCGCGAGGACCTCGCGCGCCAGCGCCCGAAGCGCCGCGTCGTCCTCGATCGGCAGGAGTCCGTGCTTTTGCACCAGGGCCTCCGGCCCGTCGGGACTCGTGAGCATCAGTTCAAAGAGCTGCTTCGCGATCTTTCCCGAAACGCGGCCGTTCGACACCATCGCAACCAGATCACCCAGCCGGTCGGCGCGCACCGGGAACGACTCGATCGAGTCGCCCGTCTTGTTCCGCACCGCGTTGACTTCGGTCATGATCCAGTTCGAGGCGAGCTTCGGCTGCCCCGAGCGGGCCGCCACTTCCTCGTAGTACGAAGCGAGCGCCCGCGTCTCCGTGAGCACTTCAGCGTCGTACTCGGGGATCCCTTGTTCGCGCACCAGGCGTTCACGGAGAGCGTCCGGAAGTTCGGGCAGCGTCGCGCGGAGCCCCTCCACCCACGCCGCTTCGAGATCGACCGGCAGCAGGTCGGGTTCCGGGAAGTAGCGATAGTCGTGCGCCTCTTCCTTGCTTCGAAGCGTCTCCGCCACCCCGCGCGCCGAGTCCCAGAGGAGCGTCTCCTGCACCACGCTCCCGCCCGATTCGATCAGCGCGATTTGCCGATCGATTTCGTACGCGATTGCCTTCTCCACGTAGCGGAACGAGTTGAGGTTCTTGATCTCGGTCCGCGTGCCGAACGCGGCCTGTCCCCGCGGGCGCACGGAGACATTCGCGTCGCAGCGGAGACTTCCCTCTTCCATGTTGCCGTCGCAGACGTCCAGGTAGACGAGGATCTGCTTCAGCTTCGTGAGGTAGTGATAGGCCTCCACGCCGGAACGCAGATCGGGCTCGGAGACAATCTCAATGAGCGGGACCCCGGCGCGATTGAGATCGACGCGCGTCGTGGTGACCCCTTCCTTCCCTTCCGGGTGGAGCGATTTCCCCGCGTCCTCCTCGAGGTGGATCCGGACGAGACCGATTCGCTTCCGGACTTCCTCGGCGTGAATCTCGATGCCGCCCCCCTCGCAGAGTGGGCGGTCGTACTGGGATATCTGATAGCCCTTCGGGAGATCGGGGTAGAAGTAGTTCTTCCGGGCGAAGATGCTCCGCGGGTGAATCGTGGCGCCGACGGCGAGCCCCGCCATGACCGCGAAGGTGACGGCCCGTTCGTTCAGCACCGGAAGGACGCCGGGAAGTCCCAGACAGACCGGACAAACCTGGCTATTGGGCGCCGCGCCGAACGTCGTCGCGCAGGCGCAGAAGATCTTGGTGTTCGTCTTCAACTGCGCGTGGACCTCGAGACCGATCACCGGTTCGTACTTGGCGCGCATCGCTTCGGACGCCATCGCCGGCTTCGTCATCGCGCGCCTCCCGCATCCGCCAGGGCGATCGCCGGAACCCGGGATGCCGCGTCGTGCTCGTTCTCGTAGGCGCGCGCCACGCGGAGCATCGTCTCCTCCTCGAACGGCCGCCCCACCAACTGGAGCCCGATGGGGAGCCCCGCCGCGTCGAACGAAGCCGGGAACGAAAGCGCCGGCACACCCGCCAGCGAGGCGGGGATGGAAAAGATGTCGCTCAGGTACATGGCAAGCGGGTCGTCGCTCTTCTCGGCGATCTTGAATGCCGGCGTCGGCGTGATCGGGAGAAGGAGGGCATCGGAGAGCGCGAGCGCGTCGAGGAAGTCCTTCCGGATCAGCGTCCGCACCTTTTGCGCGCGAAGGTAGTAGGCGTCGTAGTATCCGGCCGAGAGGGCGTAGGTGCCGAGCAGGATGCGCCGCTTCACTTCGCGGCCGAACCCGGCTCCGCGCGTCGCCTCGTACATGCCGCGCAGATCGCTTTCCGAACGGCGTACCCCGTAGCGGACTCCATCGTAGCGCGCCAGGTTGCTCGAGGCCTCCGCCGGGGCGATCAGGTAGTAGGTGGCGATCGCGTAGCGGGCGTGCGGGAGCGAGACATCCACGATCGAAGCGCCGGCGCGCTCATAGGCGGAAATGGCCGATTCGAAGGTGGCGCGAATGGAGGGCGCCAAGCCCTCTCCTGCCTCGTCGAGGATGGCCCGAGGCACGCCGAGCCGAAGCCCGGTGAGATCCCGCTCCAGCGTGTCGAGCGAGATCGGACGCGCGTCGGCGCGGCTGGTCGTGTCGCGCGAGTCGCGCCCGCAAATCGCGCTCTGGAGAAGCGCCGTGTCTCGCGCGCTCCGGGCGAAGGGCCCGATCTGGTCGAGCGAGGAAGCGAAGGCGACCAGTCCGTAGCGGGAGACCGCCCCGTACGTCGGCTTCAACCCGTAGACGCCGCAGAAGGCCGCCGGCTGACGAACCGACCCGCCCGTGTCGGACCCCAGCGAGAGCGGCGCCTCCAAGGCGGCCACCGTCGCCGCCGAGCCACCGCTGGAACCGCCGGGGACGCAGTCGAGGTTCCACGGATTCCGCGTCACCTGGTAGGCCGAGTTCTCGGTCGAGGAGCCCATGGCGAACTCGTCGCAATTCGTCTTCCCCACGATCACCGCGTCGGCCGCGCGGAGCCGCTCCACCACATGAGCGTCGTAGGGGGGCCGGTATCCTTCCAATATCTTCGATCCGCACGTTGTCGGCACGCCGCGCACGCAGATGTTGTCCTTGAGCGCGACCGGCACCCCCGCGAGCGGGCCGAGCCTCTCCCCTTTGGCGCGGCGGCGATCGATCGCCTCGGCGTCTCGAAGCGCGGACTCCGCCATGCGATGAAGGTAGGTGCCGAGTTGAGGCGCCGTGCGGTCCGCCTGCGCCAGAAACGCGCCGGTGACCTCGGTGGCCGATCGATCGCCCGTCGCGACGGCACGCGCCAGCGCTTCCGCGCTTTCCTGAATGACGGGCGCGCTCATACGACCTGGGGAACCTTGAAGTAGTCGCCGTCCCGCTCCGGCGCTGCGGCGAGCGCCTCCTCGCGCGCATCGCAGGCGCGAACCTCGTCCGGGCGAAGCGCGGGGCGCGCCCCTTCGGTCACCTGGCTCGTCGGCTCGATACCGGCGACATCGAGCGCCTGCAACTGCTCCACGAAGCCGAGGATTCCGCCCAGCTCCCGCGCGTAGCGCTCTTCTTCAGAGGGTTCGATGCGAAGGCGCGCGAGCGCCGCGACTTTCCGCACGACCGAAACGTCAATCGGCATAGCTCCACTCCGCGAAGGCGGCGAGAATCTTCTTCGTTCCCGCGCGCCGGAATTGGACGGTCAACTTGGCCCGGTCGCCTCGCCCTTCACAGGCGACGACCTGGCCCTCTCCGAACTGTGGATGACTCACCCAGGCGCCGACCGGGCTTCGCTCCTGCGCCTGATTGTGATCCTCGTCTTTCACGATTCGTGGTCCGTGCGCGGCGCGGGCGGGGCGCGACGCTCGAACGTACGAACCATACGGATCGGCTTCCTCCACGGCGAGGCAATCGGCCGGAATCTCGGTCAGGAATCGCGACGCGCCGCCGCCGGAGGCGTTCCAGGTTCGGCGGAACTGCGCCTGGAGCAGGAAGACACGCTCCCGCGCCCGCGTCAGCGCCACGTAGAAGAGGCGCCGCTCCTCTTCCAGTTCCTTGGGGTTGTCGAGCGAGGAAGCGTGCGGCAGGAGCCCTTCCTCCATGCCGACCACGAAGACGACGGGGAATTCGAGCCCCTTCGCCGAATGGATCGTCATTAGGTTCACCGTGTCCTCGCCGTCTTCCCAGAGGTCGACGTCCGTGAGGAGTGCCACCTCGGCCAAAAACCCGTCCACCGTCGGTTCCTCGGCGCGCCGGGCGTAGGCATCGGCGCCGGTGATCAACTCCTCGACGTTTTCAATCCGTTCCGACGCTTCGGCCGGATCGTCCTCCATCAGGTATTCGCGGAAGCGGATCGTGGCCACCAGCTCCGTCAGGCATTCGGCCGGCGTGCGGGCGAGGAGCGGCGCCAGCCCCTCGAACAGCCGAGCCACCTCGGTCAGCTTCTTCGCCGCCGCTCCACCGACCGCATCGGCCAGACGGGGATGCCGGAGTGCGTCGGGAACGAGCAGCCCTTCCACCTCCGCGAACGAACGAAAGCGATCGAGCGTCGTCTTGCCGATCCCCCGCGACGGCACGTTCACGATCCGGTACCAGGCGACGATGTCGCGTGGCTGCGAAAGCGCCCGGAGGTAGGCCAGGAGATCCTTCACTTCGCGCCGCTCGTAGAAGGAGACGCCGCCGGTGAGCTGATAGGCGATGGCCGATCGCCGGAGCGCGTTCTCCACGGAGCGCGACTGCGCGTTCGTGCGGTAGAGGACCGCGAAGTCGCGATTGGCGCGCCCCTTCAGGCGCTTCTCCTCCAGCAGGAGCGAGACGACCCGTTCCCCTTCCGCTTCCTCATCGGGGAGGAGATGGAGGCCGAGCGGCTCCCCGACGTCATTCTCGGTCCAGAGTTCCTTGTCTTTCCGGGCCGCGTTGTTCTTCACGACGTGATGCGCCGCGCGGAGAATGGTTCGCGTGGACCGGTAGTTCTGCGTGAGGCGAAGGACCGTCGCGTCGGGGTAGCGATCCTCGAAGGAGAGAATGTTTCCGACGTCGGCGCCGCGCCATCCGTAGATCGACTGGTCGTCGTCGCCGACCACGAGGAGATTTCGATGCGTGCTCGAGAGCCGTTCGATCAGTCCGAACTGGATGGAGTTCGTGTCCTGGTACTCGTCCACCAAAACGTGCCGAAAACGATCGGCGTACTGCCGGTGAACCGCGGCGTCGAGGTCGAAGAGCCGCACCGTGTAGAGCAGTAGATCGTCGAAGTCCATGGCGGCCCGGTCGCGGAGCGCATTCTCGTAGCCGGCGTAGACGGTGGCCACTTGGCTATCGAGCGGTCCCGACGCCTCCGCCGCGAAGGCCTCCGGCGTGACCCCTTCGTTCTTCAGCCGCGAGATTCGCGAACCGGCTCCCGCCGGAGTCAGGCGCTTATCGTCGGCACCGATCGACTTCAGTAACTCCTTGAGGAGCGAGCGCTGGTCGGCGGTGTCGTAGATGACAAACGCCTTCGGGAAGCCGAGAAGCTCGGCATGACGCCGGAGAATGCGCACGCAGGTGCCGTGAAAGGTGCCGAGCCAGACGCCAAGGTCCTTCTCGTCCACCTGGAGGAGATGGACCACCCGCTCCTTCATCTCGCGGGCAGCCTTGTTCGTGAAGGTGAAGCCCAGGATGCCCCACGCGGGGACGCCCCGTTCCTTCACGAGGTGCGCAATGCGGCCCGTGAGGACGCGCGTCTTCCCGCTCCCGGCGCCGGCGAGGACCAGGAGGGGCCCGCCGGGATGTTCGACGGCTTGGCGCTGGACGTCGTTCAGTTCCACCGAGGGATCAGTACTCCACTCGAATCTTGAGGTCGAGGTTGTATTCCTGCGCGGACTGGGTGTTCGTCGGTTTGCGCTGGATCTGCTGGCCGCGGAGCAGAAGATGCCGCGTCACGCGGTACTCGGCGGTGATCTGCTTCTCGGACAGGCCCGAGAAGTCGCGAGAATACTTGAGGAAGAGGTCTCGCGTCACGTACTTCCCCACGCCCACGGTGCCGAGGTCGATCCGCCCCCCCACCGAACTCGCGTCCGTCCGCGAGCCGCTCCCGGATCGAAGATCGATCGTGTCGATGAATCCCGAGCCGGCGATCCATCGCTCGGCGTTCCGGAAGAGATAGTCGCGCACCGGCAGCGAACTCAGCCCCACGCCGGCGAGCGGGTCGGTGCCGCCGAGGTTGTCGCCCCGTTCGGGCGAGGAGAATTGCCCCACGGAGAGTTCCCGCCAGAGGTCGCTCGGGCTCGTCCCTTCCGTGTCCCACGGACGGATCTGGAGCTGGCTCGAACGTCCGGTGACGGCGAGACTGACCACGTGATCGTCGGGATCGGATCCCGCGCCGGAACCGCCTCCGCGCCTCACGCGCGTCTGCGCGTCGATCGAGACGAAGGGATCGAGCCGGTCGAGATTGTTGAAGTTCACCTCGCCAGTCAGATTCTCGAACTTGCGCGTCAGAAAGTAGAACTGGCCGCCCTTCACCGTCAGGACCCCGAGCGCGATGTCGCGCTCTCCTTCGTTCCTGAGATGCAGCGATCCCGCGAGATCGACTTCCGTGTCGAGCTGCTTGTACTTGAACTGGCGCGGAAAGTCGGCGGTCACGTCGTAGAGAAACGGGAGCGGCGGCGGCGGTTCCCCAGCCGGCGCCGAGAGGTTCAGGGCCAGCTCGCCGCGCGAGACAGAACCGTTCCCCGTGATCCGTGGCTTCACCACGCCCTCTTCCGTTCGTCCGTTGACGATCACGAAGTCGCCGCTGAACTGGAAGAGGTAGTATTCGCGATCGGTCACCACGCAGTCGGTCGCCTTGAGGTTGACCTTGTACTCGCCCGGGGGCCCGACCGATCCCGGTGGCAGCGGCTCGCCCGCTTCGGACCAGCGCCAGGAGCCCTGGCCGGCCAATCGGCCCCGCTTCCCCTGGCGAGCCTCGATTCGCGTGAGCGTGAGGCGCTCCTCGTCGAACGTCCCGTCGACGGAGATCGCCTCGATCACCTCGTAACGTCCCGCGAATCGGACCTTCCCGTCCCGCAGACGAATGGATCCGGACCATCGCGGATGGGCCGGGGTGCCGGTCACTTCAGCCTCTCCGCTTACCTTGCCGGAACTCGTCGCCACCTGCGCGCTCAGGGCCGTGATCGTCGAGAAGTCGGTTTCGTTCGCGCGGATGGAGAGCCGGAGCGGCTCGTCGCGCAGGAGCCGCCTGGCCCCGAACGGCGACAAGTCGACCGGCATCGCGCCCGCGACGGTCATCACCCCGGTCCCCTGCCGGAACTCCAACCGCTCGAACGCCAGCCTGCGGTCGCGGTAGGTCGCTTCCAGGGCCGCGACGTCGCCCCGGAGCGCCCGGTAGCGAAAGCCCGGCACGCGGCCGTTCACCGAGATCGTCGGCGCGGCGACAGTTCCCGCGACACGCGCCCGAACGGTCGCCGCGCCCTCGAGCGTCCGCAGCGTCGAGTCGACCGGCGCGAGGGTCGCGAGATCGAAGGAGTCGGCGGCGACCTCCAGCGCGAGCGACGCGTCTCCGGCCCAGGCACGGTCGCCCTGCGACAGCGCGCGCAGCCACGATTCGAGCGTGAATTTCGTCCGGACCGAGCCCCGGAGATCGGCCGACGTCGATCCGACCACCCAGCGAAGCGACTCGATGGAGAGGACGCCCGGAGCGTACTCGAGCTTCGCCTGGATCGAATCGGCGGCCAGTTCCCGGAATCGGGGCGACTCGACGGTTCCGCGAATCGTCACGTCGGGATCGGCCATCGGTCCCGAGGCGAGGAACTGGGCGCGAAGGACCCCCTGCGCCGCATGGCCCGAGCCGCCGCCGAGCCGCGCGAGGTCGAGTCCCGACAGCGTGCCGCGCATGTCGAGGCGGCCCCCGGAGATATCCCAATCGAGATCGGCGTCGAGGCGGCCTGGTTCCAGGTCGAAGACGAGCGGCGAGGCCCGGAGGCGGCCTCCGGCGAACGTGACGCGGGCCGGTTCGCGCGCCACGACGCGGAGCGCTCCGGCCACCAGGCGGAGCGAGTCGACGCGCGCCGTCACGCCGGCATCGCCGAACGCGAGAACGCCGCGCATCGTGAGCGTGGTGTCGCCGGCGCTCTCCTCGAAGTGGCCGACCCGCATCTCCCGGCCCCCCTCGAATGATGCGACGACATTTCCGAGCGCGCGGTCCTTGGCCGCCAGCGACGCCACGCGGAGCGTGCCGCGCACGTCGAGCGCCGGGGCCAGCGCGCCGGCCGCGGCCACGACCACGCTCTCGGCGCGAAGACCGCTCTCGAAGCGGGGCCCCGTGAACGAGCCACGGAAGTCGATCGTCGGCGCCTTCGTCGTGCCGCCGAACGTCGCCGTGATCCGGCCCTTCCCTTCGCGCGGCGACATCGGCGCGAGGAGCCCTCCCATTCTCCCGAGATCGCCGATCGCGGCCGTGGCGGTGGCGCGGAGTGCCCCGCCCGAGTCGAAGGCGCCGTTCCCGACGACGCGCGCGCCCGGCGAATCGAGCGTCAGGCTGTCGAGGAAGAGTCCGCCGGCCGGCGGTGCGTGGACCACGAACGTGGCCCGATCGATCGGAAGGCGCCCGATGTTCCCCTTCCCGAGCGTCGCCACGACGCGCACCAGGGGGCGGGGCCGCCCCCGCGTGATCTGGAGCGTGGCGGTTCCCGCGAGCGCTCCCTTCGGCATGCCGGCCGGCGCCTCCCACCAGGGGAGCGACGACGGGTCGGCATCCCGGAAGGCAAGGGTCGCGCGGAGCGCCCCGGAGCGGTCGATGCTTCCGCTCCCCGTCACCTGGGCTCCGCGGAGCCTGGTCTGAACGTGGTCGACAAGCACCCCCTCGCGCGTCAGGCGCGCCCGCACGAGGAGCGTGTCGAGGCGTTCCCCCTCCACGTCGCCGCTCAGGCAGCCGGAGGCGTTTCCGGCCCCCGGGTGCCCCGCGAGTTCGATGTCGCCGCGAAGCGTCCCCTCCACACCGTTCACGTCGAAAAGCGGAAGGACTTCCTCAAGGACGAGCGGCTCGAGGCGAATCGTCCCTTCCTGGAGCCTCCCGGCGCGCGAATTCCAGTCCCCGCTCGCGGCGACGCGCGACTTCGCGAACTCGACGCGCACCGGATCGAGGCGCCAGGTCGAGTCCTGGAACGCCACCATCCCCTTCAGGCGAACGGGCGACGACGACTCGCCGCCGCGTACCATGCCGTCCAGCTTTTCCACGAGAACGCTCGAGCCCGAAGCGCCGACGACGACGTTTCCGGACCCTTCGAGATCGGTGAAGGCGAGCCGCTCCGCCGTCAGCGCGAGCGAGGCGCCGCGCATCGCGATCCGGATCCGGACATCGCCCGCGCGCGATTTCCCCGACCCCTTCCGAAATCGAGGCATCACGAGGTCGTTCCGGGAATCGCGCGCCAGGACGACGCGAAGGGAGTCGAGCGTGACCGTGAGGTCGCGCCGGGAGGAAACGAGGATGCTCCAGAGATCGTAGTCGACGCGGGCGCGCCGCGCCGCGGCCCAGACCACGTCGCGGCCCTCGCTCCGCACGACGAGGCGCGGACGCTCGAGGATGGCCCCGCGGAAGAGCGTGCCGTGGATCTGATCGAATTCGAGGCGGGTGGAGTCGGAGGCGACCGCGTCGTTCAGGATCGCCAGGACGCGCCGCGAGAGGCTGACGTCGCCGGAGGCGAATAGCTTGGTGAGGACCCCGACGCCGCCGCCCAGCACGAGGAGCGCGGTGAGCACGCTGACGCCGCCCACGATCCACCAGACGCTCCGGTTCGCGCGTCGGCGTCGCTCGTCCGTCGGCTTCTCGTCCCGCGCTTCCATGTCGCTCATCGCAGCCGCCCGCCCCGTTTCGCCCGGACTTTCAGTTCCGGTCCGGGAATGCTCAGTATGCTTGTCCGAGGCTGAAGGCGAATCCCCCGCGCCCCGTCACCGCGTCGGGTTGGTCGGGACGAGCCATTCGCAGCTTCCAGCCGTAGTCGAGACGGACCGGCCCGACCGGGGTCGTGATTCGCACACCCAGTCCAACGACCCATCTCATGTCCTTATACCCCGCGCCGTTCGAGAACGAGAAGATTCTGTTCCACGCGAGGTCGGCGGGACGCTCCCACACGCCCCCCCCGTCCAGGAAGGCCGCGGCACCCAGGAAGCCGACGAGACGCGCCCGGAACTCCGCGTTCGCCTGGAGGAGGTAGGAGCCGCCGCGCCTCACGTCCTGCCTCGTGATGGCACCCAGCGAATCGACGCCGAAGGCGACCTGCGTTCCGATCTCGTCCTCCTGGTACCCGCGCACCGTCGTCGCGCCGCCGGTCCGGAATCGGTCCTCCTCGGGAATGAGATCGAGATCGGAGATCAGGTCCTCGAGTCCCGCCGCCGGCCCCTGGCCCCGCGACGCGAGCATGCCTGCCCGCGCCCTCACGGCGAACGTGAGCCGGCGCTTCAGAGGGCGATACGCGGTGCCCGCGGCGGTGAGCTTCACGTACTGGGAGTTTCCCCGAAGGACGCCGCCCACCCACTCCGCGCTCGCGACCGTCACGCTGCCGTTCCTCGGGTCGAACAGGTCGAGCCGCGTGTCGCGTTCGAGCGTCGCGGCGATGCTGTTCTTCGTGTATCGGTTGAGGGGAACGCCGATCTGGTTCTTCACGCTCGCGCTGTCCGAGTTGACCCGCCGCGCCTCGTACGCGAGCGACACGCTCGACCAGCGGCTGAGTCCGTATCGAAGGCCTGCGGACGCTCCCGTGGCTCGAAGCGGGATCTTCGTCTCGGTGAGGAACGGCGGCACCTCCTCGACGAACGCCCCGATCGTGCCCTGGATCCGGACTCCGAAGAGCCAGGAGCGGGTGAGGGAGACGTCGGCGTGACGGTCGCCGATAAAGAAGTCCCTCACGTACGGGAATTGAGGTTTCGTCTTGGCTCGGATTCCGACGCGAGCGGTCGCGAGAAACCGCACGCCGTCCCGGAAGATATTTCGCTGCCCGACCTGCCCCGTGAGACGCGCCTGGTCCTTTGAGCCGAATCCCACGCCGGCGTCCACCCATCCGAGGCGCCGCTCCCGGACGCTCACGATCAGATCGGTCTCCCGCGTGGCCGAGTCGATCTGGCCCGTGGAGAACTGGACATCGCTGTAGAAGCCCGAGTCATAGATCCGCTGCTGGCTCCGGACGAGCCGCGAGCGCGCCAGGACCTCGCCGGGCCGGAGCACCACCTCCCGCGCCACGAACTCCGGCTTCGTCGACCGGGTCCCCTCGATTTCGATTCGCCGGAGAAGCGCCGAGGGCCCCGGGTCGATCGTGAATCGGACCCGGACATTCTCTCCCGAGAGTTCGATCGAATCGCGAATGGCCGCGGCCACGTGCCCGCGTTCGGCGTAGATGCTGTCGATCGAGACGAGGCTCACCTCGACCGCCGGAAAATCGAAGTGCCCGCCGGCCGCGAGCGGGATCACCGACCGGATCACCTCCTCGTCGGCCGCGGACGGACCGACAAAGTCGATGGCGTCGACCCGCGCGTGAGGTCCCTCGACGATGTGGAAGCGGACCTCCACGCGCGAACCGTCGCCATGGACGATCTCCACGCTCTCCGCGTCGACGCGCAAGAAGCCGTGGCGCCGGTAGAAGTCGCGAAGCGCCAGACGGTCGAACCGAAGGAAATCGGACCGGAGGGGGGCCGAGCGCCAGGGACGGAAGAAAGACTTGGCGCGCGTCCGGATGATCGACTTGAGGGTGCCGTCCGAGTAGGCCTGGTTGCCGACGATCTCCACCCGTCGCACCGTCGGCTCGTCCTCCGTCTCGATCTGGGCGATCGCGGGCGGAGGAGCGAGCGACAGAAGGGCGACCGCGACCCCGCAGGCGCACCCCGCCGCGCGCGCGGCGCCCCCAAGGGGCGTCGCGCTCCGGGAGAGGCGGGCGGCCCGCGTCACTGCGGCGGCGTCAGGGGCGGCCGGGCGATGCGGCCGTGTCGGCGGGTGCCGGGTTCGAAAGCCGCTTCGAGATCGCCGCCTCGGCGCGCTTGCGCTGACTGACCCGATTGATGTCGTTGTAGAACGAGAAGACGACGAGCGAAACCAGGAGGAAGAGGCCGACGCGCTGGAACGCCATCTGCGTCCGTTCCGAGAGCGGACGCCGCCGCACCCCTTCGATGATCGAGAAGAGAATGTGCCCGCCGTCGAGAATCGGAATCGGCAGGAGGTTCATGGCCATGAGGGCCAGGCTGATGAAGGCGCCGAACCGGATCAGCTCGTTCACGCCGCTCGCGGCGGTCTGCTGGGCCACCTGGGAGATGGCGATCGGCCCGGCCACGCTCTCTCCAAGCCGCCCCGGGTTCGCGACGAGCGCCCAGAGTCCCGCGTAGATCTGTCCCACCGTGGCGAACGTCTGCTGGAAGCCGAGCATGACCGCGCGGCCAGGTGGGAACGTCTGGCGGTAGGTCATCAGTTCCGGAGGAGAGATGCCGACGAAGCCCTCGGGAGTGGTGCGAACTTCGACCGTGAAGAGCTGCCCCTCGCGGCTCGCTTCGAGCGCCACCACGGCATCGGGCTTCGCCCGGAGCGCGCGAGCCAGTTCGTTCCACGTCGATACCGAATTGCCATCGATCCGAACGACGCGATCGCCGTCACGGAGCCCCGCGGCGTAAGCCGGAAGTCCGATCAGGACCTTTCCGATTTCCGTATCGGTCCCCCACTCGATACCCTCGGCGACCTTCAGCGCGTCGCCACGCGGGAGCTGCAGCGTCAGCGGCGTCCCCTGCCGGTTGATCGCGAGCGCGATGGGAGCCGTGGCCCCCTTCGCCACGGCGGTTCGATCGAGCGCATCCGAGAGGCTGGCCATGGTGGCGGCCGGCTTACCGTCCCAAGAAACGAAGAGGTCGCCACCCTGGAGACCCGCCTTTTCCGCGGGCGAGCCTGGCTTCACGGTGCCGACATGGGCACTGTAGTCGGTCGTGGTGATGCCGACCAGATAGAGCCCGATGTAGACGAAGAGCGCGAAGACGAGATTCGCCGCGGGGCCGGCAACGCTGATCAGCGCGCGCGCCCACCACGGCTTCTCCAGGAATTCGGCGGGGTCACCGGTGCGCTCGTCCCCCTCCGACGTCTCCCCGGCCATCTTCACGTAGCCACCGAGCGGAAGAAGCGAGATTCGATAGTCGGTCTCGCCCCGCGTGAAGCCGAACACCCGCGGGCCCATGCCGATCGAGAAGGAGAGGACCCGGACGCCGAGCCACTTGGCCACAAGGAAGTGACCCAATTCGTGAACGAAGACCAGCACGCCCAGAATCAGGGCGCCATAGAGGACGGTCGATACAAGCTGAAGCATGGGGTTCCCTCGGGAGTCGTGGGATAGGGCGAAAATCCGCTAAATGACTATAGCACGATGATATGGCGACTTCAACCAGCGCCTCGTGATGCCACTCAGGGGGCTGGCGCCGGGATTCGGTCTTCCATGACCTCTTCGTAGAGGGCTCGGGTCCGTTGCTCGGTTCGATCGGCGGAGAAATCTCTCACGCGAACTCTTCCCCCCTCCCCGAACCGGGCGCGGAGCGCGGCGTCGTTCGCCAGCCGGACCATGGCGGCGGCCAAAGCACCGGGGTCTCGGGGCGGGACGAGAAGTCCCGACAGTTCGCTCTCCACGATCTCGGGAATGCCGCCGACCCGGGTCGCGACCACCGGAAGGCCGGCCGCCATGGCGTCGAGCGTGGCCGTCCCCATTCCCTCGAGGTACGAGGAGACGACGAATAGATCGGCCGCTCGGAGGAGATCATTCACATCATCTCGAAACCCAAGGAAGCGCACGGCGGTTCCGAGCCCCAGCGATCGGTGCTCCTCTTCCAGCGAGCGACGGAGCGGCCCCTCGCCGGCGATCCAAACTCGGAGGCGAGGAGCCTCGTGGCAGGCCAGCGCTGTTGCTTTCAGAAGGTCGCTTTGCGACTTGTGGGGCGCCAGGGCGGCGGCCTGGATCGCCAGCACCTCCTCCGGGGCGACGCCGAAGCGCTGGCGGAGCGCGACCCGGTCGGCTGGTTCGTCGAACGGCGACAGGTCGATCCCGCTCGGCACCACGCGAATTCTCTCCGGGGCGACACCGCTTTGAATCAGCGCCTCGCGAACGCCTTCCGAGATGGCCGCGATCGCCTCCACCGGGAGCGCCCAGAGGAGCCGGCTCCCGGGACTCCGGCGGACAGGGAAATCGACGCGCCGGGAAAGAATCCGAGCCGGACCCGGGGCCAGGAGCGAGGCGATGGCGCCCAGCGCGTGAGCCCGCGCCGCGTGCCAGTGGACCAGATCGGGACGAAGGCTCCGGTGAAGCCCAGCGATGGCGACAGCCGACGCCAGGTCCCACGTCCCCCGCATGGGGACCGGATGGACGGCGAATCGTTCCTCGCGCGCCTTGTTGAAGATGGCCGAGTCCGCGGGCGCGGCCAGATGCGGCTCGTCGCCCCGGCGGCGCTGCCGGCGCATCAACTCCAGCACCTGCCGCTCTCCCCCGCGCCACGGACGCTCCGAATCGACGTGAAGGACGCGGAGCCGCCGTCCGGCGCCGGCGCCGCGCGACGGGGAACTCATCGAGAGACCCGGGGCGCCGTCGCGTCACGGGCGCGCATCACCGCCTCGACGAGGAGCGAGCCGATGCGCGACGGTTCTCCCGCCTCGAGCGCCGCCACGCGGCCGGCGCGGCCCATCCGCTCTCTCCCCGCTTCGTCCGCGGCCAACGATTCGATGGCGGCGGCCAGCGCCGCGCCGTCGCCCGGCGGAACCAGCGTCAGCTGTTCTCCTCCCCGGAAGAACTCGGAGATCGCGGGGGAACGGCGGGTGATCGTCGGCACGCCGAGCGCCAGCGCCTGGAATACCTTGTGCGGCACCACGCGCGCCGCCTTCTCGGTGACGCCGAAGATGCCGAGCGCCAGATCGGCACCAGCCAGCAGTTCCATCGCCTCGGGGTAGGGCTTTCGACCGACTAGGCGGACCGACCGAATTCCGAGCGAGGCGACGTCACGCGCCACGCGGTGCGCGAGCATCCCGCCGCCGAGGAGCGTGAATCGGGCGAATTCGGGACCGCGGCGCGCCTCCACGAGCGACGCCGCCTGGACGATGGCGGGGAGGCCGTGGAGCGGAAGGAAGCCGCCGATGTAGACGACGTGGAGCGGCCCGCCGGGCTCCCGCGGCCGGCGAGCGGTCCCGCGTGCAAACGTCTCGGCATCGGCTCCAACCGGCACGCGCGTCATCTTCCGGCGCGGGACCCCCATCGCCGTCGTGAAGAAATCAGCGTGCTCCCACGTATCGCAGAGAAGTCCGTCGGCCAGCCGCATCGACGCACGGTCGCTCCAGCGCATCCGTGCCGCGCTCACGCTCCCCGCGCGCACGCGTCCCAGATCCCCCACCTGCGTGTCCCAGCGAGAAACGAGCGGATCGAAGATCACGGGAATTCCCGCCAGGCGCCCCAGAAGCGTCGCGACTGCCACGTCGCGATGCCCGAACGCGGGAACCAGGAGCGCGTCGAGTCCCTTTCCCCGCGTCATCCACGCGGCGCAGAGGGCAGCGGCGCGCCAGCCCGGCGCCAGGCCCGGCGCGGCATGGAGGTCGCGGACCTCCACGCCCCGCGCCTCGAGGCCCTCGCGGAAGACGCGGACGCGCGGATAGGTGGGATCGTAACTTCCGAAGAACGCGATCTTCACGGCCGGGGAGCGCCGGGTGATGGCGGGTCCCCGCCTCGCGTCTCATCCTCCCAGCGGCGCGCGTACTTCGTGAAAACGGAGAAGGCGGCCAGCATGCAGAGGACGAGGCCGTGCCGCCCGTATCGGAATCCCCCTTCGAGCAGGTACTGGCGAAGGAAGCGCCCGATGGGACGTAGGAAAAGACGCGGCCCCGAGGCGCGGATGCCGCGCGATTTCAGATCGGCGGCCGACCAGCGCGTGTAGCGGAGAAACTTCTCGAAGTACTGGTCCAGATCGCGGTAGGTGTCGTGGTGCAGCCGCTCGCGAAGGAATCCGACGCGGCCCGTGACCTCCACCTCGGCGTGGACGTGGAGCGGCTGGTAGGCGCCCTTCGTCCGATCGAAGAGCCGGAGCACCTTGTCGCGCTGCCACCCCGCACCGCTAATTCGTCTTCCGAGGAAGTGATTGTCGCGGTAGATCCAGTAGCCGTCCGCCCGCGCAGGGTCGGCGAGGATTCGTTCGATCTCGGCGCGTAGCGCCGGTGTGACGCGTTCGTCGGCGTCGACGATCAGAACCCAGCGATGGGTCATTTGCGGAAGCGCCCAGTTCTTCTGAGCCGCCGAGTTCACGTACTCGTGCTCCAGGACGCGATCGGCGATCGCGCGCGCGATCGCGAGCGAGCCGTCGTCGCTGCCGGAGTCGACCACGACCACTTCCTCGGCCCAGCGCGCCGACTCCAGGCAGGCGTTGAGATTCCGGGCTTCGTTCTTCGCCGGGACGAGAATGCTCAGAGGCTCGCGCACGATCGCTCCGTTTCTCTGCGGCCCGCCGCATCCCGAAGGAGCGCCCGCGCGGCCTCGGCCACGCGCTCGGAGGTCACGTCGCGCATGCAGCGCAAGTGTCGCTCCTCCGAAAGCGGACAGCGGTTGGCGTTGCAATGAAGACAGTCGAGGCCCGCGGCCTCGATGGCCACGTGCGGCCCGCGTCGCGGGTGCCAGGTGGCCGGGTGCGTCGGCCCGAAGATCGTCACGGTCGGCGTCCCGAGCGCCACGGCGACGTGCTTTGGACCGGAGTCGTTCCCGACGAAGAGCGCGCAGCGCTCGAGCAGCGCGCCGAGCTCCTGCCAGCCCGTTGGCGGGGCGAGGAGCGACGGCTTCTTCATGAGCGCTCGAACGGCATCCACCGCCTCCCGCTCCCCCGGCCCCCAGATCCAGACCGGCGCGGCATCTCCGGCCAACGCGTCCATCGTAGCGGCGAAGCGCTCCGGGAGCCACGTCTTCGCGGGCCAGGAGCCGACGGGAAGACAGGCCACGAGCGGCCGGCCCGCGATCTCGGGCGCGGCGCTCTCCAGCCAATGGGCCATCGAGGCTCGGGCCGTGGCGCTCACGGTGAAGTGGAGATCGGTATCGGGGCCGCGAGCCGGAATACCGAGTGCGCGGACGACGTCGAGCGCCGCCTCGGGCGCGTAGCGGAGCAGCGGACTTCCGTCGGCGCCCCGCGGTTCCCGAGGGACACGAAGCGTGTAGGCCCAGGATCGCCCCGGAATGTCGTACCCGGCGCGAACCCGCGCGCGCGTCAGGGCCGCCAGAAACGCACTCCGTGGATTCGACACGAGGTCGAGCACCATGGAATAGCCGCCGCGGGCGAGCCGCGCATAGAGCAGGAGCTGAGAGACGGGGGAGCGTCGGTCGAAGGTGAGCACGCGGTCGACGTCGCGGTTCCCCTCGAGCAGCGCGCCCATCCCCTTGGCCGCCAAGACGTCAATCTCCGCGCCGGGGACGCCCTCCCGGAGCGCCCGAAACGCCGGAGTCGTCAGGAGGAGGTCGCCCGCCGCGCGATGGCGAATGACCAGAATCCGTTCACGCGCTGGCACGCCGCCGCTCCCCCAGGGTTAGGGCCCGCTCCAGGGCGCGCATCACTTCCGCGACGCTGATCCAATCGAGGCAGTCGAGACGGGCACACTCGTGTCGGTGGCAGGGGCGGCACCAGATCTCCTTGCAGAGCAGTTGGTGGCCATCGAGCGCGTCGTACGGGAACCAGATCTCGGGCACGGTCGGGCCCAGGATGCCGACGGTCGGCACGCCGAGCGCGGGCCCGCTGTGGAGCGGGCTCCCGTCGTTCGTGACCAGCACGTCGAGCGCCGCCACGACACCCCAGTACTGGCGAAGCGGTAGCCCGGTGACGACCGCGGCGCCGCCCGCCGGGGCGGCCATCGCCACCCGGTGCGCCAGCTCTTCTTCCCCCGGCCCCGCCAGGATCACCGGCTCCATGCCGGACCTAGAAACAAGGCGAAGGAGAGCGGCGAACCGCTCTTCGGGCCAGCGCTTGGCCGGCCACCGATTTCCAACGTGAAGTCCCACACGGGGGCCGTTTCCGGGAGTCCGTTCCGCGAGGAGCTCCTGCCCCTCCGTCAATTCCCGCTGGCTCAGGTGAATGCGTGGAGCGACGGGCGCTCGGCTCTCTACGAGCCCGAGCGCCCGAAGCGCCAGGAGGTGGTGCGCCACCGCCGAGAGCGGCTGATCGACCCGGGCGAGGTGATGGGTGTAGAAGTGCCGCCTCCCCCGCCTGGACGGGCCCACTCGGATCGGGGCCCCCGTCCAGGCGGCCAAGAGGGCGCTCCGGGGATTGCCGTAGAGATCGATGACCCAGTCGTAATTCGCGCCCCGGAGAGCGCGAAGGAGCGGCCACGGAGCAGGCATGAGCCACCCTCCCCGCGCGGGCGCGGCGTGAACCGTCGTGACGGCAGGGTGTCCGATGGCAGCCTGCGCCGGTCCCGCCTCGGCAAGGTAGTCGATCACCGCGTCCGGAAATCGATCGTGCAACGCGTCGAGAAGCGGGAGCGAGAGAATCGCGTCTCCGATGCGGCGAAGCCGTGATACGAGAACCCGGCGCGGCGCGCCCACAGGCGGTGGAGCCGCGTCGGCGGCGCCCTCGCTGAAGAGTGCCGCCTCGATCACGCCCGTTTCTCCGGCGTGGCGCCGCCAGGGGCGACTCGGAGCCGGCTCAGGATGTCGCTGGTCGCGTGATCTTTCGGGTCGCCGACGATGGCGGTGCGGATTCCCAGCGACGAGGCCAAGGCGCGCTCTGGAACCGACTCGACCGTGTAGTCGGTACCCTTCGCGTGGACGGCGGGACGAAGAAGGCGAAGGAGCCGATCCACGCGATCGTCGTCGAACCAGGTCACCCACTCGACGCAGCGGAGCGCGGCGATCAGCTCCAGCCGCTCCGAGAGCGGCACGACCGGACGGCCCTCCCCTTTGAGCCGGCGTGCGCCGGCATCGGTGTTGAGCGCCACGACGAGGCGTTCCCCCTCGGCGCGCGCCCCTTCCAGATACCGGACATGTCCCACGTGAAGGAGATCGAAGATTCCGTTCGCCAGGACCAAGGCGTGGCGAAGCGCCGGATCCGCGTCGAGCGCCGAAGCCAGCACCTCGGCGTCCACGATGCGCGGCGGACGGTTCACGAACGAAGGCGCGGCAGCGGATGCGCGCGAATCGCGGCCTCGAGTTCGGCGCGGCTCACCGTGGCGGTGCCGCGCTTCATGACCACCACCGAGGCGGCGTAGGTGGCGAGAAGCGCCGCCTCGGTCTGCGTGGCGCCGACGCCGAGCGCCAGAGCGGCCGCGGCCGACACGGCGTCTCCCGCGCCGGTCGTGTCGACGACGTCGTTTCCCCCGACGACCGGCACGCGCCGCGCGCGGACACGCCGTTCGACGACGATCATGCCGTCGCTGCCGCGCGTGATCCAGACCGCCGCCGCCCCCGCTGTCGCGCGGAGCGACTCCCCCGCACGGCGAAGCGCGCCGGCGTCGAGCGATGGGAGGTGGAAGGCCTCGGCGATCTCGTGCTCGTTCGGCGTGAGGAGCGTGGCGCCGCGATAGGAGCGGAGCGCCCAGCGGGAATCGACCACGATCGGGATGCGCGCCTTCCGCGCGAGTCGGAGCGCGCGGGCGCGAACGCCGGGACCGAGGACCCCGTAGCCGTAATCGGAGAGGAGGAGCGCATCGGCGCCGTGGAGCGCGTTTCGAAGTCTCGCGAGGAGCGCTCGCTCGGCGGCGGGACCGACCAGGGTCCGCTTGCCTCGATCGAGCCGTACCAGCTGCTGGCGCGCCGCGTGGCTCGACCCGGCGAGCACCCGCGTCTTCACGGCCGTGTCGATGGCCCCGTCGCGTACGATCCAGCGTGCCTCTAGCCCGTGAGCCTTCAACACGCGGCGGAGCGAGCCGCCGGCCGGGTCGTTTCCGGAGCGCCCCACGAGGCGCGCGCGGCCACCCAGCGACCGGACATTCGCGGCCGCGTTGGCCGCTCCACCCGGAACGCCCCGCTCCTCCTCGAATTCCAGAATGAGGACCGGCGCCTCCCGGGAGAGGCGCGACGAGCGTCCCACCCAGTAGCGGTCGAGCACCACGTCGCCCAGCACGACGACGCGCGCGCCCGCGCTCCGGCGAGCCAGATCGAGGAGGCGATCGCGGTCCAGGACGCTCTCCGCGCCCGCCACCGCCCGGCGCGGCTTTTTCACGCTCGCAGCCTCGATGCCGCGGCTTCGTGAAGTCGCGCCCGCGCCCAGCGGTCGGCGCTCTCCACCGCCTCCAGCGTCATCGCGGGAAGCGGGACATGCGCGTCGAGCACTTCCCCGACGAGGCGCGTGAGATCGCCAAAGCGGATCTTCCGGTCGAGGAAAAGGCGCACCGCTTCCTCATCGGCGCCGTTCAGGACGGCCGGAGCGGTTCCGCCGCGCTCCAGCGCTCGGCGAGCCAGCGTGAGCCCCGGGGCGCGGCGCGGATCGGGCGCCTCGAAGTGGAGCGATCCAACGTGTGCCAGGTCGAGACGCGGAAGCGCGGTCGCCCAGCGCTCGGGATAGGTCAGCGCGTAGAGGAGCGGAAGCCGCATATCGGGAACCGAGAGCTGCGCCACCATCGACCCGTCGCGGAACTCCACGATCGCGTGAACGATCGACTGCGGGTGAATGACGACGTCGAGCTGTGCCGGCGCGAGTCCGAAGAGCCACCGCGCCTCGATCACCTCGAAGCCCTTGTTCACCAGCGTGGCGGAGTCGACCGTGATGCGCGGCCCCATCGACCAGGTCGGATGGCGAAGGACATCCTCGGGATCGGCATCCTCGGTTGTCGCGGGATCGTGGCGGAGGAAGGGACCTCCCGACGCGGTCAGAAGCACGCGGTGGACCTCCTCGGCCGCGCGCCCCTCGAGGCACTGGTGGAGCCCGCCATGCTCCGAATCGACCGGCACGATGACGCCGCCGTGCCGGGCCGCGGTAGCGGTCACCAGTTCTCCGGCGACGACGATCGACTCCTTGTTCGCCAGTGCGAGCCGCTTTCCCGCGCGGAGCGCGGAAAGTGTCGGCCTCAGGCCAGCCACGCCCACGAGCGCGTTCACGACGATATCGGCCTCGGCGTCGTCGGCAAGGGCCTCCATCCCGCTGGTACCCTCCAGCACGTCGCCGTCGAAGACAGCGCGCGCCCGGGCCGCGGCCGCGGTGTCGTCGAGCGCGATTCGCCCGACGCCGAACTCGCGTGCCGCGCGGACGAGCGCGACGTCGCTCCGGCGCGCCGCCAACGAAACGAAGGAGAGGCGATCGGGGTGCTCGCGCGCCAGCGCCAGCGCCGCCGACCCGATCGAGCCGGTCGCTCCGAGGAGCGCGATCCGAAGCGGCCTCACGGCGTCACCACGCGGTAGAGGAGGTAGTAGTAGGCGATGGGCGCGGCGAAGAAGAGACTATCGAACCGGTCGAGCACGCCGCCGTGACCGGGAATGAGCTGCGAGGTGTCCTTCGCCTCCGAGTCGCGTTTCAGGAGCGACTCGACCAGATCGCCGAGTTGTCCGAAGACTCCGACCAGGAAGCCAAGGAGCGTGGCGTCGAGAATGGAGAGAAACGGAGCGAACGTCGCCCGTGCGAGGAACGCGGCCCCGATCGCGGCGATCAGCCCCGCCCACGCCCCTTCCGCCGTCTTCTTGGGGCTCACCTCGGGCATCAGCCGGCGGCGCCCGAAGAGCCTGCCGACGCCGTATGCGGCGGTGTCACAGCACCAGACCATCACGAGCGGGAGCATCGCATACGCCGCCCCGCGCGCGTAGGGCTCGCCCAGGACCCAGGGCAGCTCACGCAGCGCCACGATGTGGGTCCCCAGCCATCCGACGTAGAAGACTCCGAGAAGCGTCGCCGCGCTGTTCGCGATCGCGTGGCGCCCGGCGCCGCGGCGGAGTTCGGCCAGGAGCACACCGAGCACGAGAATCGTCAGCAGCGCGCCGAGATGCCACTCCTGGATCCGCCCCGTGCGCAGCCGCTGAAATGCCGCGACAGGCGCGAGGAGCACGGCGGCCATTCCCGCCTTCCAGTGCGGAAGGAGCCCCTTCGACTCGAGCAGGAGATTGAACTCCCGGAGCGCGAGGGCGAGCAACACGAGCGTGAAGGCGAGGTACGCCACGCCTCCCACCCAAGCCAGGAGGAGGAGGAGCGGCACGGCCACCACCGAGGTGGCGACTCGAAGCGGAAACGACGTGGCGCCGGCCGTGGACACGCTCCGGTCAGCCCGTTCGGCCGAATCGGCGGCTGCGATGCTGGAAGTCATGGACCGCCTGGTAGAGATGCTTGGAACGGAAGTCCGGCCAGAACGTGTCGGTCACCCAGAACTCGGCGTAGGCGAGCTGCCAGAGGAGGAAGTTCGAAACCCTCAGTTCCCCGCTCGTCCGGATGAGAAGATCGGGATCGGGGAGTCCGTCGGTGTCGAGCTCGCGGCTGAGGAGCTCCTCGTCGATCCGCGCGAGCGGCAGACGCTTCTTCCGGTCGGCCTGGACGATGCGCCGTACGGCATCGACGATTTCCGCCCGTCCGCCATAGGAGAGCGCGAGGACGAGCGTCATACCGGTGCCATCGGCCAGGTAGCGCTTCGTCTCGTCCAGAACAGCGCGGCTCTGTTCGGGGAGGAGGTCGACGCGTCCGATCGTCCGGAGCGTGACGTTGCTCTTTTTGAGATCTTCTCGTTCGTCCGTCAGGACCTGTTCGAGGATCCGCATCAGGCCGCGCACTTCCCGCGGCCCACGATCCCAGTTCTCCAGGGAGAACGTGTAGAGGGTGAGCACTTTCACGCCGAGCGCGACGCACCCTTCCACGGCCTCGCGCACCGCGCGGCGTCCGGCGCGGTGCCCCATCAGGCGCGGCATCCCTCGCCGCTGGGCCCAGCGGCCGTTTCCATCCATGATGATGGCGATATGCGCGGGCACGGGGAGGCGCAGCACCTGCTCCAGCGTCGGCTGCGTGGCGGTGGCAGTCATTGGCGCGGCGGTCCGGTCAGACCTCCATGATCTCGACCTGCTTCTTCTGGAACAGCTCGTCGAGGAGGGCGATGTAGCGATCGTGCAACTTCTGCACGTCCGTCCGCGTCTTCTTCGCGTCATCCTCCGAGACCTTGTGATCCCGTTCCAGCTTCTTCAGGTCGTCGTTCACCTCGTGGCGGATGGTCCGGATACGGACGCGCCCGTCTTCGATCAGCCGCCCCAGGACCTTTACCAGATCTTTGCGGCGCTCTTCGGTCAGCGCGGGCAGCGAGAGCCGGATGACCGTCCCGTCGTCCACCGGAGTCAGGCCAAGATCGGACTTCTGGATCGCTTTCACGATCTCGATCAGCGTGGAGCGCTCCCACGGTTGGATCACCAGCATGCGCGGCTCCGGGACACTGACGCTCGCCACCTGCTGGAGCGGAGTCGGTGTGCCGTAGTAGTCCACCTTGATGCCGTCCAGCAACGACGTCGTCGCGCGATTCGTACGAACGGTGGCGACCTCGTTACGGATCGTCTCCACCGCCTTCTTCATCCGATCTTCGGTGTCCTTGAGCGTTTTCGGGTCCATCCTAGACCTCCACGGCGACGCGCGTTCCGACCTTCTCGCCCCGAAGCGCCATGACGAGATTGCCGGCGACGGTGACGTTGAAGACCACGAGGGGAACATGGTGGTCCATTCCCATCGTGAACGCGGTCATGTCCATGACATTGAGCCTGCGATTGATGGCTTCGCTATATTGAAGGGAGTCGTAGCGGGTCGCGTCGGGATTGAGCCGCGGATCCGCCGTGAAGACCCCGTCCACTTTCGTGGCCTTCAGCAGAACGTCCGCGTCGATCTCCACGGCCCTCAGGACGGCGGCGGTGTCGGTCGTGAAGTAGGGATGGCCGGTGCCGGCCGCGAGGATCACGATGCGGCCCTTCTCGAGATGCCGGACCGCGCGGCGGCGGATGTAGGGCTCCGCCAGCGATCGCATCTCGATGGCGGTCATGACCCGGGTGGAGAGGCCGCGGTGCTCCAGCCCGTCCTGCAGCGCCAGCGCGTTGATCACGGTGGCCAGCATCCCCATGGCATCGCCGGCGGCCCGGTCGAAGCCCTCCCCCGCCGCGGTGGTGCCGCGGATGAGGTTCCCGCCCCCGATCACGATGGCGAGTTGGGTGCCGCCCTCCAGCCCCTCGCGGATCTCCTCCGCCAGGCGGCCGATCGCGGCGGCGGCGATTCCCTGGCCGGCAGCGCCGGCCAGCACCTCGCCGCTCAATTTCAGAAGGACGCGCCGGGGAGCGCCGTCCACGGTCCTAGTTCTCTCCGATGCGGAATTTCACGAATCGCCGGACGACGATGTTCTCGCCGATTTTCGAGATCATCTGGTCGATGAGATCCTTGACCTTGCGATCCGGATCCCGGATGGTCGGCTGCTCCAGGAGGACGACATCCTCGTAGAACTTCTCGAGGCGGCCTTCGACCATCTTCTGCAAGATGGCTTCCGGCTTGCCGGAGCTGCGCGCCTGCTCCAGGAGCACGTCGCGCTCCTTCGCCACCAGCGCGGGGTCGATCTGTTCGCGCGATACGGACGTCGCCGTGGTCGCCGCGATCTGCATGGCCAGACCCTTGACCAGATCCCGGAAGTCGTCGGTGCGCGCCACGAAGTCGGTCTCGCAATTGACTTCGATCATCACGCCCAGCTGATCGCCCGGATGGATGTAGGTGTAGACGAGACCCTGCCGCGCTTCGCGGCCGGCCTTGGACGCCGCGCGAAGGACACCCTGTTTGCGCAGGTTGTCGATCGCCTTCTCGATATCTCCATTCGCCTCGGACAGGGCCTTCTTGCACTCCATCATCCCTGCTCCGGTCCGCTCGCGAAGGTCCTTCACGAGCGAGGCGGTGATCGTCATGGGGTTCTCCTTCGAGGGGACTGAGACTAGGCCTTGGCGCTCGCGGCCGGGGCCGGTGCGGAGGCCGGAGACATGGCCGCCACGGGTGCGTCGGCGGCGGCCTTCGCCGCCATCATCGCCGCCAGATCGGCCCCTTCGCGCGCCTCTTGACGGGCGTTCATCACGGTGTCGCTCACAAAACGGGCAAAGAGCCGGATCGCGCGGATCGCGTCGTCGTTCCCAGGAATCGGGAAGTCGATCACTTCCGGATCGCAGTTCGTGTCCACCACGCCGAATACCGGAACGCCGAGACGATTCGCCTCGGCGACCGCGATGCGCTCTTTCTTCGTATCGATGACGAACACCGCGGCCGGAAGGTTCGTGACCTCCTTGATGCCCGTGAAGATCTTCACCAGCCGCGTCATTTCCTTGCCGAGCTGCGACTGCTCCTTCTTCGAGAGCTTATCGAAGGTGCCATCCGCTTTCATCTTGTCGAGTTCCTTGAAGCGGCGGAGGTTCGACTTGATGGTCTTGAAGTTCGTGAGCATGCCGCCGAGCCAGCGCTCGTTCACGTACGGCATGCCGCAGCGCTCGGCCTCCTCCATGATCGTGTCCTTCGCCTGGCGCTTGGTTCCCACGAAGAGAACGGTGCCGCCCCGGCGCGCGATGTCATCGAGCGCGGCGCGTGCGTCCTGGAGGGCTTTCAGGGTCTTCTGGAGATCGATGATGTAGATCCCATTCCGCTCGATGAAAATGAACTTCTTCATCTTGGGATTCCAGCGGCGGGTCTGATGCCCGAAGTGGACACCCGCTTCGAGCAGTTCCTTCATGCCAACATCAGCCACAGGCAATACCTCCGGTCTTGAACCTCCGCCCCTTCGATCCGCTTCGCGCTCCCACTCGGGAGACCGGCGCCGCGGCCCGGGGCGTGCGTGATGACGGCGGGCACTCCGCCGTCTCGTACAGCCGTACTTCGATTACCGCTTGGAGAACTGGAACTTCTTGCGGGCGCCGGCCTGTCCGTACTTCTTGCGCTCCTTCATGCGGGAGTCCCGGGTCAAGAAACCTTCCTTGCCGAGCTGTCCGCGAAGCGCCGGATCCGCCAGCTGAATCGCACGCGCGACGCCAAGGCAAATCGCGCCGGCTTGTCCCGCGTGTCCGCCCCCGTGAACGCTCGCGACGAGGTCGAACTTGTCTCCCAGATTCGTGGTGAGGAGCGGCTCGGTGGCCGTACGGCTCAGCGAAATCCGGCAGAAGTACTTCTCCAACTCGACGCCGTTCACGGTGCGCTTCCCCGCTCCGGGGATCAGGCGAACGCGAGCGACGGACGACTTGCGGCGTCCCGTAGCTGCAAATGCAGTGGCCAGAGTCACTCACCTCCCATCGTGCCGGGAAGCGGCAGCGGCTTCGGCTGCTGAGCCGCGTGCGGATGCGCTTTTCCGGCGTACACTTGAAGTTTCTTGACCATGGCCCGCCCAAGACGGTTGTGGGGCAACATCCCCTTCACCGCCAGGCGAATGATTTCTTCCGGCTTGTCCTGCTGCATGTCCCGGAAGCGGGTCAGCGTGTGACCACCCGGATACAGCGAGTGCCGGAAATACATCTTGTTGTCGCGCTTGCGGCCCGTCACGCGCACCTTGTCCGCGTTGATCACGATGACGTGATCGCCGACGTCCAGATGCGTCGAGTAGGTAGGCTTGCGCTTCCCCTTCAAAACGCTCGCGATTTCGCTCGCGAGGCGGCCCAGAATTTGCCCCTCGGCATCCACCACGAACCAGTCGTGCTGAATCTCCGAGGCGCGCACCGAATACGTGCCCATCGATCAACCTCCATCTATGGCATAGGATGACGAAACGCCAGAGACTACCAGCAGTTAGGAACGGCTGTCAACGCCGGCGAAGGCCTTCTCCGGGGGAGCGTGGACCCCCCGCTCCGTGACCAGGGCGGTCACGAGGGCCGCCGGAGTGATGTCAAAGGCCGGATTCTCCGCCAGCATCCCCTCCGGCGCCATCGGAACTCCGCGGAAGGTAGTCACTTCCGAGGAATCCCGCTCCTCCACCGGGATCGACCCTCCGTCGGCGGTTGCAGGATCGAGAGTACTGGTCGGGGCGACCACGACGAAGGGAATTCCGGCCGCCCGGGCCGCCAGAGCCAGGGAATAGGTCCCGATCTTGTTCGCCACGTCCCCGTTCCGGGCGATTCGGTCGGCGCCCACCAGGACGGCCTCGATGCCCCTCCTGGCGATGATGAACGCCCCGGCGCCGTCCGTAACGAGCCGGGCATCCACGCCGGCCCGGAGTAGCTCCCACGCGGTCAGCCTGGCCCCCTGGAGAAGCGGCCGTGTTTCCGTGGCCCAGACCCGCACCGCGCGATCGCCGCGGCGGTGGAGCTCCAGGATCACGCCGAGCGCCGTCCCCCCACCTCCCGTGGCCAGTCCCCCGGTATTGCAGTGCGTGAGGAAGCGGCATTCGCGCGGGAAGAGCGAGGCGCCATGTTCCGCCATCGAGCGCGAGGCCGCGCGGTCCTCGTCCCAGATGGCCATGGCTTCACGGCCCACAGCCGCGGCCCATGCTCCAGTGTCCGCGCCGGCCGGATCGCTCGCGGCCGCGTCGGCCGCGGCAAGCACGCGATCGCACGCCCAGGCCAGATTGACCGCGGTGGGGCGAGACGCCCGAAGCGTCTCCGCGGCACGGCGAAGCCGCGCGCGGCCAGCGGGGAGCGTCCCGCCGCGCGCGGCCTCGGCGGCCATCGCGAGCGCCGCGCCGATGCCGATGGCCGGAGCGCCGCGCAGTCGCAGTCGCGCGATCGCTTCCGCCATGGTATCGGCGTCGCTGGCCTCCACCCAGCTCTCGCGCTCCGGCAGGAGCGTCTGATCGAGCAGAAGGACGCGTCCGCCTTCGTAGCGAAGGGGATCCACCTACGCCGCCTCCGATCCGTCGCCGCGCGCCAGCCGAAGAAGATGGCGCAGATGTCCGAGCGGAAGCCCCACCACGTTCGAATAGGAACCCTCGATCGCCTCCACGAACGCGGCGCCGTAGCCTTGCACCGCGTAGGCTCCCGCCTTGTCGAGCGGCTCCCCGGTCGCCACGTAGCGGTCGATCTCGTCCGAATCCAGCCGCGAGAACTTCACGATGCTCCGCACCGCTTCCCCGACGCCACGGTCGTGCGTCGGATCGAAGAGGAAGAGGCCCGTCCAGACTTCATGAACCCGGCCCGAGAGCGCCGCGAGCATTCGCCGCGCTTCCTCCTCGCCGGCGGGCTTGCCCAGGATGGCGCGATCGAGGGTGACGATCGTGTCGGCTCCCAGAACGAGCGTCCCCTCTTCCCCGGCGGATGCCGCGCGGTGCGCGGAAGCGCGCGCCTTCGACTCGGCCAACCGAAGCACGTGCGCCTCGGCCCTCTCCTCGGGGAGCGCACTCTCGTCCACGTCGGCCGGAGCGACCTCGAACTGCGCACCGACCAGCCGCAGGAGTTCGGCCCGCCGCGGGGAGCGGGATGCGAGAATCAAGCGGGGCCCGAAGGGATTGAGAAGATTCGCACGCATCAGCCCTTCCCCGCCGGCGGATCCGTATCGAGGAGGAACGTCACGGGACCGCGATTCACCAGTTCCACTTCCATGGCCGCACCGAATCGCCCGCGCCGAACCGGAACGCCGGACCGTTCCAACGCCGCGCAGAAGCGCTCGTAGAGCGGCTCCGCGGCGGTCGGAGCCGCGGCCGGCTCGAAGCCCGGACGCCGCCCGCTCGAGGTGTCCGCGCAGAGGGTGAACTGCGAGACCACGAGGACCGAGCCGGCCGTGTCTCGCACGGAGCAATTCATCTTTCCCGCTTCGTCCTCGAAGATCCGGTAGGAGGCGACACGCTCGGCTAAACGGTCGGCCGCGCCCCCCTCGTCTCCCGCGGCCACGCCGAGGAGGACCAGGAGCCCCGGGCCGATCGCTCCGACTTCGGCTCCGTCCACGCGCACGGCGGCGCGGCTCACGCGCTGGAGCAACGCTCTCACGAGGGAGTCCCCCGCGAGCCGCCCCGAGGAGTCCCGAACACCTGCTCGCGGTCGACCGCCTCGACGCCAGGCACCCGCTCCACCGCCTGCATCACCTGGCGAAGGTGGTCGAGATCGCGCACCTCGACGACAAAGGCGCCGCGCGCGTTCTTGTCGCTCGCCTTGATCCCCGCGGTGCGGATGTTCGTGTTGGTCGCGGCAATCGCCTTCGCGATATCGGCCAGGAAGCTGGTGCGATCGGCTCCGTAAATGGAAAGCTTCACCGCGAACGACTCTTCGGTCGCGCTGCTCCATTCCACCGCCACGCGCCGCTCGGGCATGACGCGGCCATCGAACGTGTTGGGGCAATCGGTCCGGTGAACGGTGATACCTCGGCCGCGCGTCACGATGCCGACGACGGCGTCGCCGGGGACCGGCTGGCAGCACTTCGCGTACGTCAGCATGAGATTGTCCACGCCCTGCAGGCGCACCCCTTTCGATGCGCGGCCGGTGATCGCGCGAAACGTCTCGAGCGAGGCCTCCTTCAGCTTCTGCACCGGCCCGCCGCCGTCCGGGAACCACTTGTGGAGCACCTGAACGATGGAGATGTCGCCCGATCCGATCGCCGCGTGGAGCGAGGCCACGTCGGCGTGACCGAGCGCGGCCGCCAGCTCCTCCAGCGAGAGTCCCGGGGGAGGCGTGAGCCGGCGGCGGCGGATCTCGCGATCGAGCATTTCCTTCCCGAGCACGACGCTGTCGGCCTGCGCGGCGACCTTGAGCCAGTGCCGGATCTTGTTCCGGGCGCTGGCGGTCTTCACGATTTTCAGCCAGTCGCGCGTCGGCTTCCCCATCGGCGACGTGATGATCATGACGTGATCGCCGTTTCGCAGCGCCGTGCGGAGCGGAATGATCCGCCCATCCACCTTGGCGCCGACGCAGCGGTGACCGACATCCGTGTGGACGTGGTAGGCGAAATCGAGCGGTGTGGCTCCCCGGGGCAGCCGCTTCAGGTCTCCGCGCGGCGTGAAGACGAAGACCTCGTCCTGGTAGAGCGAGGTCTTCAGGTAGTCCATGAACTCCTCGGGATCGCTCGCCGATCCCTGGAAGTCGACGGAGGTCAGGAGCGGCCCCAGTTTCTCCTGGAGCTCGGCGTCCGTCTCGCGGCCCCCTTCCTTGTACCGGTAGTGCGCCGCCACGCCGAGTTCCGAAATCTGGTGCATCTCACGCGTCCGGATCTGGAACTCCACCATGACGCCCGCGGGCGCCACCACCGTGGTATGGAGCGACTGGTACATGTTGCTCTTGGGGGTCGCGATGTAGTCCTTGAAGCGGTCGTGAACGGGAGTGAAGAGGTCGTGGACGATGCCGAGGACGCGATAGCAGTCGGCCTTGTCGGTGGTGATCACGCGAACGCCCAGAAGATCGAAGATCTCCTCGAAGCGGCGCCCCTGCGCCACCATCTTTCGATGGATCGACTCGAGATGCTTCGGTCTCCCCGTCACCTCCGCGGAGAGTCCGAGCTCCGCCAGCCGCTCGCGTACCGGCGCCATCACGGCCGCGATGACCGCGGCCCGCTCCTCCCGCTTCAGCGAGACCTTCTGGCGCAGCTCTTCGAACGCGACCGGGTCGAGCGCCTTGAAACTCAGATCCTCCAGTTCCCACTTCACCGTGCCGATTCCGAGGCGGTGGGCCAGCGGCGCGTAGATCTCGCGCGTCTCCCGCGCCACTCTCGTGGCGCGCGTGGCGTTCAGCCCGTGCAGCGTCCGCATGTTGTGGAGCCGGTCGGCCAGCTTGATGAGGATGACGCGAAGATCGCGCGCCATCGAGAAGAGCATCTTTCGGAAGTTTTCGGCCTGCTCCCGCTCGGAGTGCTCCAGGTGGAGACCGCTGATCTTCGTCACCCCGTCCACCAGGCCGGCGACCTCGGGCCCGAACGTCTGGCGAATCTGTTCCAGTTTCTGTTCGGTATCCTCCGCGACATCGTGGAGGAGCGCGGCTTGGACCAGCGTCGTGGCCGCGCCGGAGCCGAGGAGTTCGACCAGGATCGTCGCGACGGCGACCGGATGGGTGATGTAGGGCTCGCCGCTCATCCGCTTCTGCGGCGCGTGCGCGTCGGCGGCGAAGGTGTAGGCGCTGCGAATCCCCGCTTCGTCGAAAGCGCGGGAGGTGCGGCGGAGGGCGTCGAGGAGCGGGGCTAGATGCGCCTCGGACCGGGGATCAGGAGCTGGGTCCATCGGGGCGAACCTGGATGTCCCGCAGCTTCAGCTGCAGGCGAGAGCGGTTTTGCCAGACGTTGATCGTCGGGACGAACGCCACCGAGAGGCGACCCGATTCGGCCCGCAGCGATCCCGCGAGGTAGCCGAGGCCGAAGCCGATACAGTCGAGGTCTCGGCCGTTCTGGCGGATGCTCATCTTCAGGTGGTTCTTGCTCACCACCATGGGCGGCGCTCCGAATACGACGTTGTCGGCCACGAAGAGCGGTTCCGCGTTCCCGATTCCGAATGGCGACAGACGCTCCAGGGCGCGGACCAAGTCCTCGTTGCACTCCTCCAGAGGAAGCGTGCCGTCGATGGCGAGCGTCGGCACATAGTCTTCCGGGCGCATCCGCGCTTCCACCACGCGGCAGAAGTGATCCCGGAATGCCTCGAGATTCTCCGCGCGGATGGTCAGGCCGGCCGCGTAGGAATGTCCGCCAAAGCCGACGAGATGGGCGCGGCACTCCTGAAGCGCCTGGCAGACGTCGAATCCCTTGATGCTGCGGCCCGAGCCCTTCCCCTCGTCCTCGTCCGCCGAAATGAGAATGGTGGGCCGGTGAAAGCGCTCCATGAGACGTGATGCCACGATTCCGAGGACGCCGGGGTGCCAGCGGTCGGACCAGAGGACGATGGCGGGCGGAAGCTCGGCGCCGACGCGCCGCAGCATCTCCAGGGCGTCTTCCAGCGTCGATTCATCGATCTTCTTCCGATTGGTGTTGTCCTCCTCCAGGCTCTCCGCGATGGAGAGCGCCTCACCGCGCTCCGTGGAGAGAAGGAGGCGCACGCCGCTCTCGGCGTTTCCCAGGCGGCCGGCCGCGTTGATGCGAGGGGCCAGAATGTAGGCGACGTGGCCGCTCTCGATGCGCCGGGCCGTCAGGCCGGCGACTTCCTTCAGCGCGGTGAGGCCGGGACGGTGCGAATCGTGCAGTTGGTCGAGCCCGAGTTTCGCGAAAATCCTGTTCTCCCCGACCAGCGGCACGACGTCGGCGATGGTCCCCAACGCGACGAGGTCGAGATTTCGCTCGACCCACCCCTCCGGGAACGCCTCCGGACGGGAGGCCTTCAACCCCTGCACCAATTTCAACACGACGCCGACGCCCGCGAGGTCCTTGAAGGCGTAGGGGCAATCGCGCCGTTTCGGATTCAGGATCGCCACGGCCTTCGGGAGTTCCTCGCTGA
The DNA here is from genome assembly GCA_031397435.1 of Candidatus Eiseniibacteriota bacterium. Taxonomy (GTDB): domain Bacteria; phylum Eisenbacteria; class RBG-16-71-46; order SZUA-252; family SZUA-252; genus SZUA-252. Next base: position 8,274 of record JANNMC010000080.1, on the reverse strand, counting down.
TCGGCTCGTGGTGGTCGGTGATGATGACTTCCATGCCTTGTTCCATCGCCAGCCGCACTTCCGCCACGGCGGTGATGCCGCAGTCGGCCGTGATGATCAGGTTGGTCCGGCGCTTGCGGGCCATCTCGACCCCGCGGACGCTGAGACCATAACCGTCGCGGATGCGGTCGGGGATGAAGTAGGTCACCTTGGCGCCGATCGCCTCCAGGGAGGAGGAGAGAAGCGAGGTCGCCGTGATCCCATCCACGTCGTAGTCCCCGAAGACCAGGATCTGCTCCCCGGCCTCGATCGCCTTCCAGATCCGAGCGACGGCCAATTCCATGTCTCGCATCGTGAAGGGGTCGAGCAGGCGGTCCATGGAGGGCTCGAGGAATCGAAGGACTTCCGCGGCGTCCCTAAATCCGCGATTGGCAAGGAGGCGCGCGAACGTCGGCGTGACATCCAGGGCGGAGGCGAGCGACGCGGCGACGCCGGGCTCTGCCTCGCTTCGGACAATCCATGTCTTCGGGGTTACGGCACGCACGCTACCTCGGGGGCTCGGGTGGGCGGGCCGAGAGCCGGCCACTTCCCATCAGGCTAACACCTTGAAAATGCCCGGTCAACGCACCGGTCCGCCTGGTCCGACCCGTCGGGACACCGCTACAGCAGAAATCCGCCCGAAACGGCCAGCGCCGAACCGGTGATGTATCCCGACTCCTCCCCCAGGAGGAATAGCGCGGCTCGCGACACCTCGTGCGGGGTGCCAAGCCGACGCGCCGGGACCTTCGCCGCCGCGTCGCGCCACGCGCGCGGCAATCCGGGGGTGCGGATGATGCCCGGGAGGATCACGTTCACGGTGATCCCATTCTCCGCCTCCTCCACCGCGACGCTTCGCGCCAGTGTCAGGAGCGCGGTCTTGAGCGCGCGATAGGCATGCGCACGCGGCGCCGCGCGCGGCGTGTCGCATCCCGCCACACCGAAGAGGAGGATCCGCCCGTAGCGGCGGCGCCGCATGCCGGGAAGCGATTCCTGCATCGCCACGAGCGCGCTCGTCACGTTTGAATCGACGAGATCGCGCCATCGCTTTTCCGACAATCGCGAGAGCGGCCCCTCCCAGTAGTCCCCCGCCGACACGACGAGAATGTCGGGCGCCCCGGATCGGCGGAGCATCGCGCGGACACTGGCTCGTGTCCGCGCGTCGCCCCGCGCCGTCTCGACCGTGGTCCCCCGCGCCGCCGCCACACCGCACGTCTCGCGAAGCGACGCTTCGGTCCGCCCCGCCACCAGCACCTTCGCGCCGGCGCAGGCGAGATCGAGCGCCACCGCGCGGCCCAGGCCGCGAGAGCCTCCGATCACGAGCGCACGGCGTCCCGAGAACCCGGTCGGACCGGGCGCGGCTGTCTTTCGAGTCGGCATGGTGTGTGGTACTATAGAGCGCTTGCGGCCATTCGATCAACGTTCGGAGATGCGATGAACGATCTGCGCTGGGAACAGGTGCTGCGGCGCCTGGACAAACAGTTCGGGGACCTCGAATTCGACGAAGTCGACGACGAGGAGACGCATGCCACGATCGAATCGGTCGTCTGGCTGGGTCCCACGGGCCGCATGAAACTGACCCGCACCACGCGCCCCGTCATCCTCGACTCCAAGCGGCACTTCTCCAATCGCGCCGGGGCCGGATCGCACGTCGAGTACGTCTTCTCCAAGACGGAGATGACCCAGAAGATGCGGCTCTACACCTGGAACGAGGTGCAGAGCGATTGGGACGAAGTCGACGCGTCCGTGTTCGAAGAGCCGAAGCGCTAGTCGCCCATCGGGGGGGCCATGGATCGTCACGTCGGTCTCGATCTCGTCCGTATCACTGAAGCCGCCGCGCTTGCCTGCGCCCGCTGGATGGGACGCGGCGACGCAAATAGCGCCGATCAGGCAGCCGTCACCGCCATGCGCCAAGCCTTCGATGCCGTGGACATCCGCGGCACCGTCGTCATCGGCGAAGGCGAGCGCGACGAAGCCCCGATGCTCTACATCGGCGAACGCGTCGGAACCGGCTACGGCCCCGAGGTCGACATTGCCCTCGATCCGCTCGAGTGCACGAACTCGGTCGCCAATGGCCGCGCGAACGCCATGGCCGTGATCGCCCTGGCCCAGCGGGGCCACTTCCTCCACGCCCCCGATACCTACATGGATAAGATCGCCGTGGGCGCGGCCGCCGCCGGCTCCATCGACATCACGCGATCGATCGAAGAGAATCTGGAGGCGGTCGCCGCGGCCAAGAAGTACCGACTTCAAGATTTGACGGTCGTCATTCTCGATCGTCCCCGGCACGAGGACCTGGTGCAGAAGGTCCGCCGCGTCGGCGCGCGCATCTACCTGATTCCCGACGGTGACGTCTCGGCTGCCATCGCCACCGCGGTCGACGCGACGGGCGTGGACGTCCTGGTCGGAACTGGCGGCGCGCCGGAAGGGGTTCTGGCCGCGGCGGCGCTTCGCTGCCTCGGTGGCTCCATCCAAGGGCGCCTGGCGTTCCGGAACGACGAGGAGAAGGCCCGCGCCAAGAAGATGGGAATCGAGGACCTCGACCGCGTCTACCGCGAGACCGATCTGGCCCGCGGCGACTCCATCACCTTCGCCGCCAGCGGCGTGACCAATGGCGACATGCTGGAAGGGGTCCGCTTCACGGCCCAGGGTGCCGAGACGCACTCGATGGTCATGCGCGTAAAAACCGGAACGGTGCGGACGATTCGAACGCGCTACGCCCGGAACGCCGACGGCGTCCTTTCCACGTTGGGCACGGGCGGTGCCGGCCACGACTCGTAACGACTCCCTCGACTTCCTCGCGGTCGGGGCCCACCCGGACGACGTGGAGATATCCTGCGGCGGCACGCTCGCGCTCGCGGCGTCCCAGGGACTCTCCGTCGGCATTCTCGATCTGACCCGTGGCGAACTCGCGACGAATGGAACTCCCGAGGAGCGCGCCCGCGAAGGCGACGAGGCTGCTCGCATCCTGGGCGCCCGCGGTCGGTGGAACTCCGGGCTTCCGGACGGCGGCCTCGACGCCGGCGATGCCCGGCAGGTGGCCGAGGCCGTTGCCTCGATCCGGCGCCTTCGTCCCGCGATCCTGCTCACCCACTTCCATCAGGACCGCCATCCCGACCACGTCGCCGCGTCCGCGCTTCTCGAACGCGCGTGGTATCTGGCCGGGCTCCGCCGGTATGCCCCGGAGACGGCTCCCTTTCGCCCGGCGATGCGCTACCACTTCGCGTCACGCGTGGGGTTCATCCCCTCCTTCGTCGTCGACGTGACCGAAGCCTGGGACGCGAAGCGCCGCGCCATCCTCGCGCACGCCACGCAGGTCACACGCGCCGACGCGGACGCCCGGCCGACACCGCTCAACGCCGACGACTTTCTCGATCGGATCGAATCGCGCGCACGCTACTACGGGGGAATGATCGGGGCGACATACGGGGAACCGTTTCACAGCAGCGAGCCGCTGGGAGTCCGATCGCTTGCCGGACTTCTTTCCGCGCCTCGTGTGCCTCCGGGGTCGTTCACGGGCTGACCCCGAACGTTACTTCCTGCCGAGAACCCTCTCGGCGGCCATGAGGATGTCCGGCGACTTGATCCCGAACGCCGCCATCAGCTCCTCGGGCTTTCCGGAACGCCCGAAGCGGTCGCGGACCGCGACGAACTCCATCGGCACCGGATGCTTCGTCACCACGACTTCCGCCACCGCGCTTCCGAGACCACCGTGCACCTGATGCTCTTCCGCCGTCACGATCGCGCCGCACTCGCGCGCGGCCCGGGCGATCGCTTCCTCGTCGAGCGGCTTCAACGTGTGCATGTTCAGGACGCGGGCCTGGATGCCGCGCGCCGACAGTTGCTCGGCGGCCACGAGCGCCTCGTAGACCATCACGCCGCAGGCGATGATCGCGAGGTCATTCCCCTCGCGCATGACGTTCGCCTTCCCGATGGTGAATGGCGAGTCGGGCGTGGTGACGACGGGCACCGACTCCCTGCCAAAGCGAAGGTAGTAAGGGTGGCGGTCTCCCGCCATGGCGATCGTAGCCTTCCGTGTTTCCCAATAGTCGCAGGGGACCACCATCCGCATGTTGGGGATCGATCGGATGATCGCGATCTCCTCCATCGCTTGGTGGGTCGCGCCATCGGGGCCGACGCTGATCCCGCCGTGCGCGCCGCCGATCTTCACCGGGAGGTCGGTGTAGGCTACTGTGACGCGGATCTGATCCGCCGCGCGGCAGGAGGCAAACGCTCCGTAGGTGGCCAGGAAGGGAATCTTTCCGACCGCCGCGAGCCCGGCCGCGACACACATCATGTTCTGCTCGGCGATGCCGACCTGGATGAAACGCTCGGGGAACCGATCGGCGAAATAAATGACGTTCGTCGATCCGGAGAGGTCGCCGACCAGTACCACGATGTTCGGGTTCGTCTCGCCCAGGAAGACCAGCCCGTGGCCGAAGCCCTCGCGGGTCTTCTTCATTTCAGGTTTCGTCAGGGAGGGCGCCGCGCCGGAAGCCGCGGGCGTCACCGGAGTGGGCTGGCTCATGCGGCTCCGTTCACGGAAGGGGCCACGGCCGGCGTGGCGTGCGCGCGGAGACGATTCGTCCACGCGTCCAGGCTCGAACCGAGTTCGCGCAGCGCCTGATCGGCCTGTTCTTTCGTGGGTGGGACGCCGTGCCACCGGTAGTCGTCTTCCATGTACGAAACACCCTTCCCCATCACCGTGTGCGCCAGGATGACGCTAGGGCGGGCCTTTGCCTGGCGCGCCTGCGCGAAGGCGTCGAGGAGGCTCGGGATGTCGTGGCCATCCGCTTCGATGACATTCCAGCGGAAGGCGCGCCACTTGTCGGCGAGCGGTGCGATTCCCATCACGTCCTCCACGTCGCCGTCGATCTGCTTTCGGTTGTAGTCGATCACCGCGCAGAGGTTGTCGAGCTTGTAGTGGGCCGCGAACATGGCGGCCTCCCAGATTTGCCCTTCCTGCTGCTCCCCGTCGCCCATGACGCAGTAGACGCGCCTCGGCGTGCCGTCCATTCGGGCCCCCAGCGCCATGCCGCACGAGACCGAGAGCCCCTGTCCCAGCGATCCCGCCGACACGTCGATGCCGGGGGTGTCGTGCTTGCTGGGATGCCCCTGCAGGTGCCCTTGATAGCTCCGGAACTGGAGGAGGTCGGCGAGCGGGAAGTATCCCCGCTCGGCCATCAGCGAGTAGATGACCGGTGTGACGTGCCCGATGGAGAAGTGCCAGAGATCGCGATCGTCGGCGGTGGGCCGGTCAGGCGTCAGCGCCATTTCGTGAAAGAAGAGCACGGTGCCGAAGTCGGCGCAGGAGAGCGGCCCGCCGCTATGCCCGCTCTGGGAATGAGCCAGCAGCGTGACGATGTCACGCCGGACGAGGAGCGCGCGATCTCGAAGCTGATCAACCGTTAGTTCCAGCCGCGGCATGCGGTTCCATCCTCCAAGGCGGTGGCTCCTCGCGGCCGTGGCCGCGAACCAGGTCGACGGAGGCTTACGCTAGCGAACCGGGCGCGGTCCGGCAAGCGGATTCCCCTCGCTGCTTCCTCAGGCGTTGACGTATCGCGGATGATCGGGATCGGGGATCGCGCCGGCGCGAATCGCGTTCGCGATTTCCAGGATGCCGTCCGGCACGCGGCGGGAAGCGCGAAATCCCCAGAGACGCTCGATCCGGTCGAACGAAACCCGGTAGGTTCGGGGGTCGGTCGCCTCCTCGGCCATCCGCACGCGAACCCCGGGGATGACGCGCTCATACTCCTCCTTCAGATCGCGAAGCTGATAATTCTCGAGGTTGTCCCCCACGTTGAGAATGGGTTCCCCCTCCAGCGGAAGCGTCTCGCTCAGGGCCAGCTCCAGCGCACGCGCGATATCGGCGACGTGGACGAAGGGACGCCACTGCGAGCCGCCGAAGATGGTGATCTCCCCGTTCCGCACGGCGCGAAGCGTGAGGAGATTCACCACGAGGTCGAATCGCATCCGTGGGGAGAGGCCGTAGACCGTTCCAAAACGGAGGATCACCGGCTCGAAGGGTTCTTTGCCCACGAGTTCCAGAATGCCGATCTCGGCATGCCGGCGCGTCTCCGCATAGAGCGAGAGCGGGCGGACGGGCGACGTCTCCGTGAGAAGTTCATTTCTCCCCTCGCCGTAGACGCTGCAGGTGGAGGCGAAGACGAAGCGCCGCACGCCGAGGGCGGCGGCGCGGCGAGCGAAGGCGACGGTGGCCGTCCAGTTCGTTTGAACCGCGACCTCCTCGTCCTGCGCGCAGGCCTTGTCCCCTACGATCGCGGAGAGATGGATCACGGTATCCGCGCCTTCCATCGCTTCGTCGTGCGTGCGCGGATCGCGGAGGTCGCGCGTCACGATGCCGAGCCGCGCTTCTCCCTCGAGACCCACGAGCCCGTGCGCCCCGTGGAGCATGCGATCGACAACCCGGACGTGCTCCCCCGCGGACAGCAATCGGCGGACGAGAATCGACCCGATGTATCCCGCCCCGCCCGTGACGACGACCGGAGCACGGCTCAACGGCGCCTCAGGAGATAGAGATGATGGTCGGCGGACGCCCTGGCCAAGCCGCCGAGCGGGCGAAGCGCCTGATCCCAGCGCGCCGACGCGGCGAAGAAGGCTCCGACGGGAACCGAGGCGCGGACGTCGTCCGGCAAGAGCCTGGCCGCGTGGCGCTGAAGCGAGTAGAAGACGTTCGATCCAAGCGACTCGGGATCGAACCACCGGGAGGCCTCTTGCAGGAGCGAGCGTTCATCCACCACCGCGCAGAAGTAGCCGTTCTCACGCTGCGCCCCGACGCGATAGGGATTGTCCTGGGGATCGCCCAGAAAACGGCTTTCGGCGTTGTTGAGCACCAGCGCCAGCACGCCGCCGGGACGGAGCACGCGCGACGTCTCACCGAGCGCACGTGAGCGCGTGTCGGCCGGCAGGTGCTCCAAGAGCCCGAGACAGACGACCAGGTCGAAGGAGGCGTCGCGGTACGGCAGGAGGTCGGCGCGGTGGCGGAGCCGGTCGTAAGAGTTGTCGGCGATCCCGGCGCTCTGGAGCCTTCGCCGCAGGCGCTCCAGCATGCCCGGGGCCAGATCGGCGCAGGCGAGGCGGCCGGCCCGTGGCGCCAGACGCTCCGAGACGCGCCCCACGCCGGCCCCCAGATCGAGGGCGCGCTTCACCGGCATCTCTCCCAGCGACTCCAGGAGTAGCCCGGTCTCCCAGGCGTCGTAGGCCCGATTGACCGCGGGCGGCTCGCCCAGGCTCAGCACGGCTGCCAGTTCATCACCCCGCTCGTGGCGCGCGCCGCTCCAGTAGTCCGCGGCGCGGCTGGCGTCGTAATTCATCGGGATCGCTCCGAGGCGCCGGTGCGCTGGACGCGGCCGTGCGGCTTCGCTAGGATGGTCCTCGTTCGAGCCGCCGCGCCGCGCGCGCGGCCGTCGACCGCCATCCCGACTTCGGAGGAACGTTCATGGTGGAGAGCGCCCAGATGGTCAGCAATCCGGCAGTGGAGTGCATGCGCTGCGGAAAACTCTTCGGTGCGAATCAGATCTTCCATCTCAAGGAGGATCCCCGGCGTCCCTATCTTCGCTGCCAGCACTGCGGCGCGAAGAACGAGATCCGCGCCGAGGACCGCTTTTCCATTCGTCTGATCGGAATCATTCCGGAGCCCCAGCCTTCACGCCCCGGCGCCTGAGCCGGAGTTCATCCCGCGCGACACCTGGCGTTAAAAAAATTCGGGTCCCCTCCCCTCGCGGGGAAGGGACCCACGGTGTGCCCGGGGCGAGATTTGAACTCGCACGGGGTTACCCATACGCCCCTCAAACGTACGTGTCTACCAGATTCCACCACCCGGGCATTTCATCGAAGCTTCCCTGCTAGTTCAGCGACTTGATTACTTCCCGCCCGAGGGGGGCGGACAGAACAAAAAGAACCAAGATGGCTTTTATGCAGAAATTACTCATATGCTAAGCTCCTTATAATTTGAAAATATTAACGTTTCAAAACGAACTATACTATTCTCAGAATTGAATAGTTTGGCGAAAAATCCTAAATTTTCGGTAAAATCGTCAGCACACAGTCGAATTTCATGTTAGAAACCCTCGAAATAGAAATTCAAGAACTAAAAGCTCAGTTGATAGCCTAAACTTGGATAGCATTTTATTGGCATCGCAATTTTTTATTCAGTTCAGTATTTTCTAAAATCCTCTGACTTCTGGAACGAGCGACTTTAGGGGTAGTTTTTGTAGCAACGAAAAAAATAAATTTTCT
>JANNMC010000077.1:0-1357 GCA_031397435.1 Candidatus Eiseniibacteriota bacterium | reverse complement strand
CGCGAGTTCTATGAAAAGCCTACCCAGGAACGCAAGCGCAAAGCGGCGGCAGCCGTAAAGCGCAACCTGCGCCGCATGTCGCGCGAAGTGGTTCGCCGCGTCCGGATGTACTGAACCCCTTGTATTGAAGTCAGGCCGGCTGGCCCGTCCGGGCTGGCCTTGTAAAATCGGCCAGCGATTCGCGCCTTGAATCTGAACATTTTGCGTTGCAGTCTGGTCTGTCTTGAATGGTGCGGCCCGGACTTGCGCGGAGGCTACTGATAAATGGCACTGAAGGCCCAAATCCTGGACGATGTAAAGAACGCCATGCGCGCGCAGGATCGCAGCGGCCGAGTACCTCGGCGGCTGGGCGCAGCGTCGGATCGGAGTAGATCACGCGGTTGGCGAGCCGCTGAAACAGGTGCGCCTCGTCGGGCTCGATGCTCAAGTGATGGAGCTGCACCTGAGCCTGCGTCCAGGCCAGCGTCAGCACGCGATCGAAGGCGATCGGGTCGCGATGCTTGTCCGCGAGGTTCAGCACTTCGCTGCGCGAAGGCGCCACCAGCGTCCAGAATGCCACTCGCGCCGTCGTGCCGGGAGGAATGCGCAGACTGCGGCGCAGGCTGAAGATCGGATCGAGGACCGCGCCGACAGTACCGGTGAGCGGACGGCCATCGATTACGGAAATCGGCGCACGGATGGCGTGCCCTCGCCCGATGAAGCGCGCGCGGTCGGTCTCGAACTCGCCGGGGCGAACGCTCTCGCCCTCGACGACCGCGAGGTGCGCTGCCCAAATCTCCGGTTCGCTCGGCGATCTCCGGCGTCGAGTCGCGAGCAGTGTGTCGACGTCGGCGACGAACTCCGTTTCCACGAACAACTTGGAGAAGGCTGGATGCGCGCTGTCGCTCGCAGCCGGGGCCAACACCAACTCTGCGTACGAGGTCAGCTCGACCTCGCGCGATCGGCTACCGAGATTCGAGATCGACACGCGACGAACCTCGCCGTCGTCCTCGGAGGACACCGCCACTTCGAGAGTCGTGACGAGCGATCCGTCACGGCGGACGATTTCGGCTCGCCCCTCCGAGAACGCGACTTCGTAACGATCGGCCTCTGCGCCGCTCGGTTGGTACCCCGCCGACCACACCTCGCCGCTCGCGACGTCGCGCAGGAAGACGTACGCGCCCCAGGAATCGCAGGTGACGTCCTCCCGCCAACGCGTGATCGCGAGCTGGCGCCAGCGGCTGTAACCCGAGCCAGCCGCGGTGATCATCACTGCGTAACGCCCGTTCGCGAGCAAGTGTGTCCGCGGGATCGGATCGTGGGCCGAGTGAAAGCGCCGGAGCAGTGAGAACGTGAGTTCGCGCACCGTGGGCGCCGA
>JANNMC010000075.1:0-1025 GCA_031397435.1 Candidatus Eiseniibacteriota bacterium | reverse complement strand
AGCGCCGCAGCGACCACGCCGAGCGACGCACCGCGGCGCGCACCACCGGCGCGATTGGCGGCGATCATCAGGAAGGTCACCGCCGGGAGATGCGCCAGTCCATCCACCGCACGCCACGCGAAGAGCTCGCCGAGCGAGCTTGCGGCACCCATACCGACGAACGAGACCGCGTCGAGCGCGAGCAGCCCGAAGATCCAGCGGCGCGTGTCGGGGAAGCGGCGGTGCAGCTGTATCGCGAATGGCACCGCGATGATCCCCGTCAGTTGATTGAGCGAGACGAAGAGATGCGCCTGGAAGCGCGTGCCGCCGTGCGCGATCGAGACGAGTTCGGTGAGCCCGGGCACGAGCAGCGTGATCGGGACCAGCGTCAGGAATGTCGCAATTGCGATCGCGCGGAGCGCTGGTCGGTTGAGCTCGGTCACTCAGGCAATCTAACAGCGGCACGGATGCTTTCTCACACGAATCTCTCTCGACCGCACTCGGCCTGCGCGGCGTCGCCTCTCACGCACTCGGCGCCGATGCCCGCGTCAGCGCCTCGCCCGAATCGCGCGCCTGCAACCGCCGGATCGAGAGGATCCCGAACGCGGGCCCCACCGCCAGGAGCGCGAACGCCGCGCGCCACCCAGCCCACGCCACGAGCGGCGGGATCATCTGGATCGTGATCGTCGTGAGCAGGAACCCCAGGCAGACCTGCACGGTGAGCGCCGTACCGACCGCGTGTGAGGGTACCGACTCCGTGACGAGCACCGAGAACTGCGCCGAGTCGGCTATCACTATTAATCCCCACGCGAGCGCGAGCGGTGCGAGGAGCCACGGTGACCGCCCGAACGCGAACCCGATCGCCAGCGCGCAGAGTCCGCTCAGGGCCATCGCGATGATCACCAACCGCTCGCGCCCCACGCGGTCGCTCACGATGCCGCCCCATACACAGCCGAGCCCGCCGACCGCGATCGTACCGAAGCTCAGCGCCCCTACCCACGGCGCGCGCCCCGCAACGGGATCACCGGACCACGCGACGGCGCTCG
>JANNMC010000044.1:0-10685 GCA_031397435.1 Candidatus Eiseniibacteriota bacterium | reverse complement strand
AGCGCCGCCAGCGATGCGTAGGCTTTGACGCCGTAGATTACCTCCTGGGCGCGCTGGAGCCGATCCGGGCTCGACTCTCGGGAAGATGGCCACGCAGCGCGAACCACCAACCGAGAATTGCCAGAGCGGCTGCGCAGGCTCCAAAGGTGGCGCCCATCGGATCGAAACGGCCACGAAACGTCGTCCCGATCGTCAAGAGGGCGACGGCCGTGATCGGAAGTGCGACCAGGCCGGCGAGTACGCGCGGCGCCGTGTAGCGGTCGGGATTCGCCATTCGCCCCCTCATTCGAAAAGGGGCCGCGGCATCGTGCCGCGGCCCCGAATGGACTTCAGCTCAGCCGGCGATCGTCCCGCTATTTCCCCGCCATCATCTGCATTCCCTGGAACACACTCATCACGTGGCTCTTCATCGTCGAGTCCTGCACGGCGAGGTTCAGGATCCCATCGACCATCGTCTGGTCCTTCGCGATCCGTCCCATCAGCGACTGCATCATGTCGCCGTTACCCAAGACCTTCTCCAGCACTATCTCCCGGGTCCCCTCGCCGCTCAGCAGCTTGTCGAGGACTTCGCCGGAGACCGCGGGGTCGCCCGCGATGGCATCCATCAACTTCGACTTCGTCTCGCCGTTGGCGAGTACTGACTTCACCATATCCCCGCTGCATCCGACCATCATGATCAGGGCGCTCAGCAGAAGCAGGAATGTCGTGAAACGTCGCGTCATCGAATCCCTCCTGGAGTTGGATCCTTCCGTGGACCCCCCTACTGGGGCAACGCCGCCAGGATGCCACAGGGAGCGGTGGAAGGGTAGCGCCGTTGAACGTACACTCTCCCTTCCATGATCCGACTGAACGATGTCACCTATTCCATCGGGACGCGCGCTCTCTTCTCGGGGCTGACCTGGACGCTTGGTCCCGGCGACCGTGTCGCCCTGGTGGGGCCGAACGGGGCAGGGAAGACCACGCTCCTGAAAGTGCTGCTCGGGGAGCTTCGCCCCGACAAGGGGACCCGCGTGCTCTCGCGGGGGACCCGGATCGGCTATCTCCCCCAGGAGGCGGCGGAGAAGTTCGAAGGGACGGTGCTCGACCGCGCCCTGGAAGCGCACCGCTACTTGATCGAGATGCGGGAAGAGCTGGACGCTCTCTACCAGGAGATCCCGACGCTGGGACCGGACGATCCGCGGATGGAGGCCCTTCTGGACCGTCTGGGAGAGCTGCAGCACACGCTGGAGCGATCCGACGAGCACACGCTGGTCCCGGAGGCGCGGCGCGTCCTGGCGGGGCTCGGTTTCTCGACCGAGGATCAGGACCGGCCGCTCGCCTCTTTCTCGGGCGGGTGGCGGATGCGAGTGGCGCTTGCGGCGCTTCTCCTCACCGATCCGACGCTCCTCTTCCTGGACGAGCCGACGAACCATCTCGACCTGCCGGCGATGGAGTGGCTGGAGGAGTATCTGGAGTCGTTTCATGGCGGGCTGATCGTCGTGTCGCATGATCGCGTCTTCCTGGATCGGATCGCCGACGAGGTGCGGGAGCTGGATCACGCGGAGCTGAATGAGTTCGCCATGTCGTTCACGGGCTATCTGGAAGAGCGCCAGCGGCGCCGCGAGGCGCTGGAGTCGCAGAACGAGCAACTCGATCAGAAGATCGCGCAGCTCTCCCGCTTCGTGGAACGATTCGGCGCGAAGAACACGAAGGCGACGCAGGCGGCGAGCAAGATGAAGCAGATTGACCGTCTCCGACGCCAGCGCGTGGTCGTGCCGCGGAAAGCCCGTCACATCTCCTTCTCCTTCCCGCCGCCGCCGCACGTGGGGCGCACGCTGACTCGGCTGGACGGAGCCTCGTTCGGCTATGAGAAGCGCGACATCTTCACCGATGCCAACGTTGTGATCGAGCGGGGAGACAAGATCGCCATTGTCGGGGCGAACGGAGCCGGGAAGACGACGCTCTTGCGGCTCCTGGCGGGGCAGCTCGATCCGCGCCGGGGAGAGCGTGACCTCCACCCCCAGGCGAAACTCGCCTACTTCGCGCAGCACGCGGCCGAAACGCTCGACCCCACCCAGACCATTATCCAGGCGGTGGAGGAAGTCGCTCCGTTCGGAACGCCGACATCGGCGCTCCGGGCACTCCTGGGGAACTTTCTCTTCCTTGGCGATGACGTCTACAAATCGTGCCGGATTCTCTCGGGCGGAGAACGGCAGCGGGTCGCGCTCGCCCGGATGCTCCTCGAGCCGGCGAACCTCCTCCTTCTCGACGAGCCGACGCATCACCTCGACCTGGCCGGGAAGGAAGTGCTGGAAGGGGCGCTGAAGCAGTATCCCGGAGCCGTGATCGTCGTGACCCACGATCGCTCGCTCATGGCGAGCCTCGCCACGCGAATTGTCGCGGTGGAGGAGGGTCGCGTCCTTCTCTACCCGGGCGGCTACGACGACTACGAGTCGGCTCGCGTGGCGAAGGCGGAGGCGGCGAAGCACGGCGGGATGCCTGGAGGTGCCGCGTTGGTCCCCGCGGTGGCGCCCCCGAAGGCGGTGCCGAAGGCCGCGCCCAAGGCGGCAACTCCGGCCAGTACGGCCCCCAAGAAAGGCGCTGGCACGCCGGGCGCTCCATTGGCGAAGAACGAAGCGAAGCGCCGCGTGCGCGAGAAGGAGAAGGCCGAGCGCGACCTCGAGGTGCGCGAAGCGGAACTCAAAGAGGTGGAAGCCAAGCTCGCCGATCCCGGCACCTACGCCGACGGCCAGAAGACGAAGGACCTGCTCGCGCGTTACGAGGCCTTGAGACGCGAGGTGGATGGCCTCTGGAAGCGCCTCGAGGAACTCGAAGCGGTCTAGCCTGAAGGGAGCGCCGTCAAGGCCTTCTCTCCCTTCGCGGCTCCCCGTGATCCGTCCTAGGGTTCTACCGCGCCCGCTCCAAGAATTCGCGCAGCGATTCGTTGTAACGGAGGGAGTCGACGTTCCACCCCTCCGCGTGGTTCGCGCCCGCGAACCGTACGAACGTGACCCGGTCGGGATGCCGCGCCGCCAGCGCCTGGCTGGTCGTGAAGGGAACGATCTCGTCCCTGTCGCCGTGGAACAAGAGGAGTGGCGCTCGTTGGGAGCCGGCGCGGCGGCGAAGATCGAGTGCCTTCCAGTCGACTCCGTAGCGCCACGTGGCGAACCGCTTCCCCAATCCCCCCGCGATGGCGGGCATCGGCAGCGTCGTGCCCGGAATCGTCGCGTGCTTCACGCCCCAGTCGATCGTCTCTCCGAAGTCGAGCATCGGGGAGTCAAGCACGGCGCGCGAGACACGCGGCGCCAGGGTGGACTTACTCAGGAAGGCCGCGACGATGCCGCCCCCCATGCTCGTTCCTACCAGGACCACGCCCTCCGCCCCGTTCGCGGCGGCGTAGCGAACGGCCGACTCGACGTCCCGCCACTCGGTCAGCCCATAGTGATAGCGCCCATCGGGGCTCGCGGGCGCGCCAGTGTCGTTTCGGTAGCTTAGAACGAGCGCTGGAAATCCGAGCGAGTGAACGACGCTGAGCGCGCGAAGCGCCTGGCGGCGCGCGGCGCCCTTCCCGTGCACGAATAGCACCCACGTGGTGCGCGTGCCGGAGACCTTCCAGGCCGGCGCGGGGCCGAGTTCGGTCTCGATCGCGACTTCCTCGAAGGGGATTCCGCGCGCACGAAGTGGATCGCCCTGGTAGGCCTCGAGGCGGAGGTCGACGCTGTCGCCCCTCTCCGGCATTCCTTCGAAGGCGGAGTAGGCGCGGACGAAACGCGCGCCATCGCGACGGACGATGGCGCCGACGCGGCCGCTACCCCCGTCCCAGAAGAGCCCGAACGCACCGTCGCGCGCGAGTCGTTCCCGCTCATTCCGAACCGGCGCGAGCGTGATGGTGGTGGAGTCGACGGCGAGAACGAGCGCGTCGTCGTATCGCTCGGGCCCGTGATCGTAGGAGGCAAGGATCGCTTCGCGGTAGATCCGTCCCGAGACGTGCCAGCCGAGCGCCGCGAGAAGCGTGATAACGGCGAGGGCTACCATCGCGCCGATGACGAAGAGCCTCTTCACCCTCGGCGCGCGGGGACACCCCGGACCAGGCGCTCCACGGCGCCAAACATCCAGAGCCCGGCCCAGACGAGAAGTGGCGTGAATCCGGCCAAAATGGTGACTCGCGAGAGGGGATTCAGGCGACCCACGAACGATGCGGGATCGAACCAGCCGGCAAGTGTGGCGCCGAGCTGCGCGCCTAGCGACTGAAACGCGACCGTCAGCGGAAGTGCCACGCTTTGTCCCACATAAAGCCGTACCGCTGCCGGAGTGAGGATGAGCGCGACAGCCGCGGCGACGGCGACGGCAAACCCGGGCTCGCGGAGAATCGCAAGCCACTGCGGAACGCGCGGCATCTCTGGAACGGCGAGCGGGGCCGCGGCACGAACTTGTTCCATGACCCGGGCCGTGAACGCGGTCCCCTCTGGAATCGCGACGGCGGGAAGCGCGAGCGTGCGCTCCAGGGTCTCGAACGCCTCCAGCGCCTCGGTGCACGCGGCGCAGGAAGCGGCGTGCGCGCGAGCGGTAGCCGCACCCTTCGCGAGCATTCCCTCGTCGAGCCAGCGATTCAGTTCGTCACACCGCGTCATGCTCATGCTCCTCGCTCGCCTCGTGCTCCTCGCGGAGCCAGCCTTCCCGGAGCGCCGCGCGCGCCCGGAAGAGATGTGTCTTCACCGTTCCCTCGGGGATATCGAGTGTCGCCGCGACATCGCTCACGGAACGATCCTCATAGTAGTAGAGCGTCACGACGGCGCGCGACAGTTCCGAGAGCTTGCCGAGGAGACGTTCCAGCCTGGCCGAGTCGCCCGCTCCGGCCCCGGCCCCGCTCGCACGCGGCAGATCGGCGGCCGATTCAGCCTCCACGCGCGCCGGATCGTCGACCGCCACTTCGCGCCGGCTCCGATTCCGGAGGAGCTCGACTCGATCGAGCGCCTTCCTCCAAACAATCCGGTAAAGCCACGTCGAGAACGTTGCGTCGCCGCGAAACGCCGCCAGTGATTTCCAGGCGCTGACAAAGGCGTCCTGGGCCACCTCCTCCGCGTCGGGAGCCGAGCGCGTGAGGCGAAAAGCCAGCCCGTAGGCGCGATCGCGGTAGCGGTCGACCAGCGTGGCGAATGCCGCCGTCTCCCCGGCGCGGCAACGCGCCAGGATCTCCGGCTCATCGGAAAGAGGGGGCCGGTCGGCGCCACGCCCCAGGGGGGCCTCCATCATCTGCTCCTTGGACGGGCCGAGCGGGCGTTCCGGTTTCAGGCTCGAAGGCGCCGGGATGTGAAACCGGGCCCACGGCGTCTCCCGTCAAAGGGACTGAACGAGGGCGGGCAAGGTCCCGGCTCGACGATGAGTCTCAACCCTAACCCAGGAAGAGGAAACGCCATGCACGATTTGGAAAGATTGATGTGGTCGACCGTCCCCTTCGCCATTCCGGTGATTGCCATCGTCGGGGCGATGGCCCTAGCGATCATCCGCGTTACGGGGCAGCAGCGGCTGGCGGAATTGGAGCGTCGCGAGCGGATCGCGGCGATCGAGCGGGGGGTCGATCCCGCGAAGCTCCCGCCCGTGACGGGCCTCGACTCGTATCAGAATGGGCATGGGGTGGGCTCCCGCACCCGTCGCGCGCATGGGCTGATGATCGGGGGGCTCGTCCTGCTCGCCGTGGGGATCAGCATGATGGTGTTCTTGTGGTCGGTGGAGCAGGACAAGAAGGTCTGGGCGCTGGGCCTGATGCCGTTCCTGATCGGAATCGCGCTCCTGATCAGCGCGAGAGTGATCTGGCCCAAGGCCGGGGAGGAGTGACGTCGCCGGGGCCGGATCGGGGAACGGCTACTTCAACGCTTCCAGCCTCCGGCGGAGATCGGGGCTCAGCGTCCCCACGAACACTTCCTCCACCGGGCCCTTCATGACGATCGAGAGATCGGCGCCCACGTCGATGTCCAGCGTGCCGCCTTCCATCTCGATCGTCACGTGCCCATCCACCAGGCCGCGTTCGTAGCAGGCGGCGGCGACCGCGCAGGACGACGTGCCCGAAGCGAGCGTGTGGCCGGCGCCCCGCTCCCAGATCAGGACGCGGACCCGCGAGCGGGAGATCGGCTCCGCGAGTTGCACGTTGATGCGCTTTGGAAATCGCTCGTGATTCTCGATCTTCGGCCCCAGATCGAACAGGCGCTGCAGGGACATCTCCTGTCCGAAGACGACGCAGTGGGGATTGCCCACGGATAGAACGGTGACATCGAGGGCCTTTCCGCTTACCTCCAGCGTCTTCTGTGCACGGTCGATCTCGGTCCTACCCATCTCCAGCCGAACCGCGTTCACGCGGCCCGCTTCACGGAAGACTTGCGTCCGCACCGGGCCCGCCACCGTCTCCACGGTGAACTCGTCGCCCTTCGCGTACCCGTGCTCGGCCAGAAACTTCGCGGCGATCCGGAGGCCGTTGCCGCTCCGCTCCGCCTCGCTCCCGTCGGGATTCCAGATCTTCACGAAGTAACGCTCGCGGGCATCGACTTCCAGGACGCCGTCGGAGCCAAGGCCGAGATTCCGGTGGCAGAGCAATCGCACGCGTTCGGGCGTTAGCGGAATGCCGAACGTGGCGGTATCGACCACGAGGTAGTCGTTGCCCAGCCCGTGCGATTTCACGAATTCGCCAGCGTTCATGTCGCCTCCGCGAGTCCCGTCGTGTCGAGAGCCTCTCGAATTCCGTCGTCTCCGGCCCACGGACGCGCCGCCTCGATCGCCGCGCGCGCGAGGGCACGTGTGCCGCCGACGTTCACCGTGCCGATGGCGTGGGAGCGAAGTTGGCGCCACATGCGCGTCACCGTCAAGATGGCGAGGACGCCGGTCTCTCGCTCCACCGGGGTGAGCGCCGGTCGCGAGAGCGTCTTACCGTAACCTTCCAGGATCATCCACGCGGCGAGATCCGGCGAGAAGCCGCGCATCGTGTCGACCAGTTTCTCATAGTGGCGGCCGTAGATTTCCCGGCAGAGCGATTCGCCTCGCGCGGTCCATTCGGCGGGAGATGGGGGCTCGGGAGTGGCCGGGATGCCGCCGTGGTGCTCCAGCAGCGGCTTCGCTGCGAAGAACGCCTCGATCGTGCGCGGAAATCCGACGAAGAGATACGACTGCAAGATCGTCTCGTAGACAGCCGTGGCGGAGAGTCCCGCGGCCATCGCCGCCGCGGCTTCGCGGGCGACGTCCTCAGGCACGTTGGCCGCGATGGAGGCCGAAAGCCTCGCGATGGCGCGTCCTCTGGCGTCGGTCATGGCGTGAGCGCCGCCGCCATCTTTGGAAGGCTCACGTCGAATCGATACGAGATCCCCATGTGGCCGTCCTCGAACTCCTCGTACTCGTGCCGGATCCCGAGCGCGTTCAGTTTCGCGCTCAACTGCCGCGAGCCGAGTTCCAGATAGAAGTCGTCGTCCGAGCCGCAGTCGACGAAGAGAAGCCGGCAGCGGCGCAAATTCTCCGCGTAGCGCTCCACCATATGCAGAGGATCGTGCTCTCTCCAGCGCGCCATCACCTCGGGGCGCGCGGCGCCGGTCTCGAGGTCGAAGGGGAGATCGGCGTAGGCCGGAGGGGCTTTGGGATTCGGCGAGTAGCAGGCGGACATGGCCAAGACATCGAGCGGCGCGTGGTCGTCGTTCCGCATCCGGAGGGCCGCGTGGAACTTCTGATACCACGCCGCGATGCCTCCCGCTTTCCGGATCCGCCGAATCGCCGGGCCGAACTCGCGCGAGTAGATGAACTCGAAAAACATGTCGCCGCTGTGGCAGGCGATGGCGCCGAACGTCTCGGGATGCTTCATGCCGAGCGTGATGGCGCCGTAGCCGCCGCTCGACCTTCCCATCACCCCGCGATGGCGCGGGTCGGGGAGCGTGCGGAAGCGGGCGTCCACGGCGGGGACCAACTCCTCGACCAAATAATCCTCGTAGCGCCCCTGGCCGGCCGAGTTCACGTACTGGCTCCCCCCGAGATGCGTGAAGCAGTCCGGGAGCGCCAGGATCATGGGCTGGCACGTGCCGGAAGCGATCAGCGCGTCCATCCGATCGTTGAGCGCGGGGACCCAGGGACCATCGTTCAGAAGTTGGCGGCCGCGTCCCGTGAATCCCGCGAGCACCCACACCACCGGGTAGCGATCGTTCCCCCCCTCATAGCCGGGCGGAAGATAGACGTGGAGATCGCGCACGTGGGGGTCGCCGGGTAGATTTCCGCGGAGGATCCGGCTCTCGACGGGGAATGCTTGAATGGTGCCGCGGCAATTGTGCATCCTCGCAGGCTATGGGTCTCGAGCAGGCGTGTCAATTGGCGGTCGGGGTGGGAATCGGCTTCACGGCGTTCTCCGCGCTCATCTGGCTAGGCCTCGCGCTCCCGATGGTCTGGGGGCAGCGGACGATTCGTGGGCTTGCTTCCGCCCCTCCGCGCGCCGACGCCGAGCTTCCGACGGTGACGATTATCTCCGCCGCGCGCGACGAGGCGGCGCGCGTGGAGCACGCGGCCGGTTCGGTCCTGGCGCAGGAGTATCCCGGGCTCGATTTCGTGGTGGTGGACGACCGCTCCACCGATGAGACCGGCGCGATTCTGGATCGCCTGGCGGCGTCGAACGCCCGCTTCCGCGCGCTCCACGTGACGTCGCTCCCCGACGGATGGCTGGGGAAGTGCCATGCGCTTGCCCGTGGCGCCGAGGTGGCGCGAGGGGAGTGGCTCCTCTTCACTGACGGCGACGTCTGGATGAGGCCGGACGCCGTGCGCCACGCCATCTCGCTGGCGATCGATCTCGGTGCCGATCATCTGGCGGTAGGCGCCGACCTGGAGATCCACACACTCGGCGAGCGGATCTTCATTGCTTACTTCAGCGCGCTCTTCTACGCGAGCCAGAAGCCGTGGGAGGCTCCCAACCCGAAATCGAAGGCGCACGTGGGAATCGGCGCATTCAATCTGGTGCGGCGCGACGTCTACGATCGCGCGGGCGGACACACGCGCCTGCGGATGGAAGTGCTCGACGACATGGCGCTTGGACTGATCGTGAAGCAGGCGGGAGGGAAGTCGTGGTTCGCGCTTCACGATGGCTTTGTTCGGGTCCGCTGGCATGAGGGGGTGCGCGGGCTGATCCGGGGCGTAGAAAAGAACTCTTTCGCCGCGCTCCGCTATCGCGTCGCGGAAACCACCGCGTCGATCACGCTCCAGTTCCTCGGCACGCTGGCGCCGGCATTCGGGTGGCTCCTGCCGGGCCCGTGGCCCAAAGTGTTTGCGATCGCGGGGTGGATCGGAATCTGGCTTCTCTACCGTTCGATTGGGCGAAACCTGCGGCTCCGTTGGTGGGACTTCCTGACAGCCCCGATCGGCGCGGCGCTCTTCTCCTACGCGATCCTGAGATCGATGGTTCTCACGCTTCGTCGGCGCGGGGTGATCTGGCGGGAGACCCACTACGGGATCGAGGAACTGAAGAAGGGGAGGGTGCGGTAAGGCAATCCTCCGAGTCGGGAGACGGGCGGTCTTCTGTCCGGTTCGAGAAACCCCGATACGCCGATCGTCGATGTTCCCCTATCCCTCCGTCCCATATTCCAGGAAGTCGGAATCCTGCTAGGGTTCAACACTAATCCCAACGCAACCCTGGAGCGGTACCAGCAATCATGAACCGCCTCGTGGCCATCCTATTCTTCTTCTCGGGCGCCTGCGGACTCGTCTACGAAGTCGTGTGGACCCGCATGATGACGCACGTCTTCGGCAGCACCGCTCTGGCGATCGGCACCGTACTCGCCGCGTATATGTCGGGCTTGGCGGCGGGAAGTTGGCTCCTCGGCCGGGTAGCGGATCGCGCCAAGCATCCGCTTCGTTTGTATGCATTTCTGGAAGTGGGAGTAGCGCTCGCGGCAGCCACCGCCCACCTTCTCCTGACACAAGTGACGCCCGCCTATCTGGCCATTTACGAAGTGTTCGGCAACTCGCACGCCGCGCTGGCTGTCGCCCGCTTCATCATGGCGTTCGTCATCATCGTGGCGCCCACCACCCTCATGGGCGCCACGCTCCCCGTCCTGGTGCGCTTCGTCGTGCGCGGCTCCTCGGCCCTCGGCTCCGGCCTCAGTACCCTGTACTCCATCAACACGGTCGGTGCCGTCGTCGGAGCCTTCATCGCGGGCTTCTGGCTCATCGGAGCCTTCGGCGTTCACGGCGCCGTGGGCGCCGCGATCGTGGGGAATATCGCCGTCGGGGTCGTTGCATGGGTCGCGGCCGCCCGCCGTGATCCGGCGACGGCAGGGCCTCCGGCGGCCGCATGGCGATCGACCGAGGACCACGAACGGCCCCTGCAGCCGGTCAAACCCGCGACCTATCGCCTGATTCTCGTCGGACTCTTCGTCTCGGGATTGACCTCCTTCTCCTACGAAGTCTACTGGTCGCGGTGCCTCCACTTCGTTACCGGAAACTCCACGTACGCGGTGACGACCGTTCTCGTCGCGTTTCTCTCCGGAATCGCGCTCGGTGGCTACCTGATCCGGGTCCCGATGCGTCGCGGGTTGGACGCCGCCGCGACGTTTGGGTGGATTCAAGTGCTCATCGCGGTATTCGCGGCAGTGGCCATGCCCATCCTGTTCACGGCCTTCGATCCGGAGTCCATCCGACGCCATACGTGGGGCACCTTCGGGAGCTTCTGGCAGCTTGCGTTTGCCCGCTTCGGC
>JANNMC010000397.1:0-1144 GCA_031397435.1 Candidatus Eiseniibacteriota bacterium | reverse complement strand
GCATCCGCTCCACTCTCTCGAATCCGTAGTTCGTGCGACGCCCGAATTCCTGTATGCGCCGCTGTTCCGCTTCGTTCGGCGGGCCACCTTCCGTCTCCACGGGGATGGGTTCGCGTCGGAAGTGGGTGCGGAGGTGGAGATCGGGAACCGCCGCCTGCATGTGGGCGGTCAGGGAGTCGGCGAACTCCATCGCGCTCGTGATGCGGTCGTACTCGTGGGCTTTGTACCGCTTCTGGATTGCTTTAGTCAGGATCTTGGCGCGGTCCGGGAATACGTAGTAGCGTTCCACCCGCTCACAAAGCGTGTCCACGACGGCCCGCTTCACCGCGCTGGTGATGGTGAGATCGGGCTGAGTGGCCATGGGCGGCGCTTGGGCGCGTGCGAAGGATGCGAGTATGAGCGTGCCGAGGAGCAGGGCGCCTAGAGGAGTTCGAGTACTCATGGGGATGCCTCCGGTCGAAGGAAGGTGACACCGCGAGTGCGGCGCGATCTGCATGCTCCTAAGACGGTCGGGGACGGGACTTGGTTTCACCCACCTCCCACCTTCCGTCCCGTGCCCGCGCGGCCTAAGATAGTGGCAGGGAGCTATTGGTTGGGCATCCCGATGCTCGATTCCCGGCTCATCCACCGTCTCGGAGTCCGAATGCCCGCGCCGTCACTACCGCAGCGATATTCGATCGCGTCCCTCCTTGGCGAGGGCGGGCAAGGCCGCGTCTACCGCGTGCGCGACGCGCTTCGCGACCGCGACCTGGCCCTCAAACTCGTCTCCGCCTCCGACGCCGAGTTCCTCCGCCGCGAGTTCGACACCCTCCGCCAGATCCGCCACGAGAACCTGATCCAGGTCTTCGACTGGGGCACGCTCGACTCGGGCGAGGCCTATTACACGATGGAGCTAGTCGAGGGTGAGGACTGGGGGCGGCGCATGGGAACGCCTCAGCCTGCGGAGGAAGTGAGGCGCATTCTCACGGGACTCCTGCGAGGCCTGGCGCATCTCCACTGCCACGGCGAGATCCACGGCGACCTGAAGCCGGGCAACATCCTGCTTGCCGAAATCCAGCATCTGTGCCGTCAATTCGGCGTGCAGCGGTTGGATGTGTTCGGCTCTGCGGCAGGCGAGGGCTTCGACCCCGCGCGCAGCGATGTC
>JANNMC010000363.1:0-1960 GCA_031397435.1 Candidatus Eiseniibacteriota bacterium | reverse complement strand
GAGCTCGCGCGCCACCTCGGGAATCGTCTTGCGCGTACGCTTGTACTTCATTGCGGAGGTTCGCGAGATCACGCGCAAGCCGGAGATGCCGGAAAGTTCCGTGATGAGCGACTCGGTCATTCCGTCCGCGAAGTACTCTTGCGCCGGGTCGCGCGAGAGATTCTCGAGCGGCAGCACCGCGAGCGACTCCAGCTTGGGAGGGCTCGGCGACGCGATGAAGCGGTGGCGCAACTCGCCGGAGCCGAGCGCGATTGCGAAGGCTGCCAGAGCCGCGGCCAGGAGCCACTTGACTGCAACTCGGCGAGTAGCGCGAGCGGGAGCCACCGCTGCGCCCTCTCCGTCCCGGTCTCCGGCGCGCGAGCTGCTCGCGATGGCGAACACGCTCACCGGGCGCTCCACGTTCTTCAGCGCGTGCTCGCCGCGCGGCGACGCTTCGATCTCGGGACGATTGCGGAGCGCGCTCGCCACCTCGCCGGAGACGAGGATCTCTCCCGGCGCCGCGAGCGCTCGAATGCGAGCCGCGATGTTCACGCCGTCGCCGAACACCTCGCCGCCGCGGAACAGCGTCTCGCCCAAATGGATGCCCGTGGACAGCGCAAGCCACGAGTCACCCACGAGCACCGCGCGAATCGCGAGCGCCGCGTTCACCGCGTCGAGTGCGCTGCCGAACGTGGAGTGCGTCTCGTCGCCCGGCGCCTCGATGAGACGCCCACGGTGACGCTCGACATGCTCCCGCACGAGAACGCGGTGCCGATCGCGCAACCGCAACCCCGCCTGCTCGTCGGCGCCGGTCACGCGGGAGGAGCCGACGATGTCGGTGAACAGGATCGCGCAGAGGCGCCGCTCGATCCCCGAAGTCGCCACCGCCCGCCCTCCACCCTACCCGAGAGATGTTACGCGCGCGGGTGGGGATAGGAAGAACTTCGCTTCACACCGTTCCGCACACGAACACCTTGCCCACCGCATGATCGCCGCCAACGCGATCGGAGCGTGCGGGAGAAACAAACGGGCTCTCCGGGTTCGAGGACTGATGTCAGGACAAGTTCACACTCCCCCCGTTCGACCTCGAGTTGCCGGTCCGGCGCGACGGCGACCGCTGACGCGCGGCGCGGTTCGGGCGCGCCAAAGCCCAGGTACCGTGGCGCGCACCGCCCGTGCGAGGAGGAGCCGATGCGCTTCGGACTGTTCTACGAGCACCAGCTGCCGCGCCCCTGGAACGACGACGACGAGTACGTGCTGCTGCAGAACGCGCTCGAGCAAATCGAGCTCGCGGACCGCCTCGGGATCGAATACGTCTGGGAAGTCGAGCACCATTTCCTCGAGGAGTACTCGCACTCGAGCGCGCCGGAGGTCTTCCTGGCCGCGGCGAGCCAGCGCACGAAGAACATCCGGCTCGGCCACGGCATCATCCAAACCTCGCCGCTCTACAACCATCCGGCGCGCACGGCCGAGCGCATCGCGACGCTCGACTTGTTATCGAACGGCCGCGTGGAGTTCGGCTCGGGCGAATCCGCGACGACCGGCGAGATGGGCGGCTTCAACGTCGAGATGGCGCTGAAGCGCGAGCAGTGGCGGGAGGGCCTCGAGGTCGCGGTGCGCTGCCTGACCGAGACGCCCTTCGGCGGCGTCGTCGGGCGCTGGGTGAAGATGCCGCCGCGCAACGTCGTGCCGAAGCCGCGCCAGAAGCCGCACCCGCCGCTCTGGGTCGCCGCTTCGCGCCGCGAAACAATAATGCTCGCGGCGGAGCTCGGGCTCGGCTCGCTCACCTTCGCGTTCATCGACCCCGAGGAGGCGCGCGGCTGGACCGAGGCCCACGAACGCCGGCTCGCGCGCTGTTCGCCGATCGGCGAGCTCGTGAACACCGACGTCGCCTGCGTGACGCCGATGATGGTGCACCGCGACGAGAGCGAGGCGATCCGCCGCGGCCTCGAGGGCGGCAATTTCTTTGGCTACTCGCTGG
>JANNMC010000346.1:0-4679 GCA_031397435.1 Candidatus Eiseniibacteriota bacterium | reverse complement strand
AAACGCGGCGCATCGTAAAGGAGGACCCGGTCGACCAGAGGGCTTCCTTCCAGAAGGACAAGCGATCCCGGGAGGACCAAGGCGTCAATCGGGACACCCGGATGTGCCTCACGGAGCGCTCGGAGCGCGGGGGTGGCCAGCAGGAGGTCTCCGAGATGATCGATCTTCACGACGAGGATCCGCCCCGGGGCGCCGTAGCGGGAAGACCACCTCCCGAGCACATTCGTGATCACGGTTCGGAGGGCGGACTGGGCATAGAGGCGGTACTCGTTCATTCGGTGCTCCCGGTAGCCCCGGCGGCGGCGTCCGCGAGGAATTGCGACTGGAGAGCGGCTACGGCCCGGAGCGACCATCTGGCTTCGGCCACGGCGCGCCCCGCCGCCGCCAGCGAGGCGCGGGCGGCCGAATCTTGAAGTAGCGCGGCGGCCGCTTCGGCCAGCGTCTCCGCGGTCTCGGCGGCGGCGAAGTGCTTCCCTGCCTCCAGGCCGAGGCCCTCCGCGCCGATCGAGGTCGACACGACCGGCAAGCGGGCCGCGAGCGATTCCACGATCTTCACGCGCGCGCCCGCGCCGACCCAGATCGGAACGAGGAGGAGCGTCGCCCGACCGTATTCTTCATGCATGGAGGGAACGTCCGCGGCGAGTTCCACGCCGGCTTCGGTGCAGGCATCCCGAAGTGCCCGCGGTGGCGCCTTCCCCGCCACACGCAGCACGGCGGAGGGGACTCGCGCGCGAAGCCGCGGCCATCCGTCTCGCAGGAAGCGAAGCGCGCCGTCCACGTTCGGCGGCCACTGAAACGACGCCGCGAGGAGCACGACCGGCGGAGAGACCGGCGCCGGATCGGGAAATGCGCCGAGATCGACGCCCACCGGCAGCGTCTCCACCCTGGCTCCCGGGGCCATCGCCCGAAGGACGCGCGCTTCCTCGTCCTGAATTGCCAGAACGAGCGCCGCGCGCCGGCAGAGTTCCGCTTCGGCGCGGCGAAGGCGCGCGGCCTGGATCGCGGCGTAGGCCCCGCGCGGCGATGCCCCCGCCGCACGCGCGTAGCGTGCCATCCACAGGTACTCGACGTTGTACTCACGGAGCACCATCGGCACCCCGTCGAGCGCATCGACGTACGTGGCGAGGTGGAGGTTTTGCACGTAGGCAACTACCGGACGCCTTCGCGCAACCTCCTCGCGGATGGCGCGATCGAACACCTGGCTCCGGTAGCGAGCGAGCGAATAGGGCCACCGTCCGAAGAGGCCGCGCCAGGCGGCGACTACGGCTGACGGCGGCGTGAAGGGGATGCGAATCACGCGAACCCCTCGATCCGTCAGTTCCTGGGGTTGGGCCGAATCGGTCTTATCGGGAGGAGCGAAGGAGATCAAGGTGACGGCATGCGACTCGGCGGCCGCCAGGAGTCCTTGCCAGGCCACGACCCGGCCACCGTCATCCGGGGGCCAGGGAACCCGCGGTGTGAGAACAAGCGCGGGCTGGCGCGTCACCGATCTCGCCAGTCGCGGGCCGCGAAGGAAATCCCGATCAGCACGGCCAGAAACTCGAGCAGTTCCTCGTCGCCGAGATTCCACTCGAAGAGGCCCGCCACGATGAACCCAGCAAGAGCCCCCACCGCGGCGTTCCGCACTGCGGCGCCGAGCGCGGAGTGCGGCGACGACGACGGCGACGATGGACCCGCCATCGCCGTCCGCGCCAGGCCGACCCAGAGCCCCAACAGCGCCACGAGCCCCACGACCCCCATCGTCGCCCCGACCTGCATGACGACGTTGTGGAGGTGACCGTGCGTCTCGTGCGCACCCGGTTTTCGATAGCGCTCGATCATCGGGTGAAGATCTTGGAGCCCCACGCCTATCACGGGGTGGTCGCGGAACATGGAGAAGCCCGCGTCCCAGAGGAGGAGCCGCTCCACGTTCCAGGAACTATTCGTGTCGAACGCGCTCAGGGCGCGCGTCCGGTAACCCGACGGGAGGAGAAGCAGGATCGCCACGGCCGCTCCCGCGAGTAGGGGAAGCCATCGCGCCCGCGTGCGAGCCACGATCACCGCGAATGCGACGAGCGTACCGATCCATGCGCTACGCGTGAAGGAGCCGAGGAGCGCCGGCGTCACCAGGAGCGATAGGGCCACCGCGCCAATCCGCCATCGCCGGTCCCGGACGCGGAGCGCGATCGCAGCGCCTAGCGACAGGAGGAACATCGCCTGCCCGCCATACGTAAGCGGGTGGCCGACCAATCCCCGCACGCGCGCCGGGAAGGCACCTCCATCGTGGGCGAAGCGGATCAGTGCGTAGATCGTCGCCGCGGCGGCCGAGAGGAGGAGCGCCGCCAGCGCCCGCCGCGCCGTCCGCTCGTCGCGCGCGTGATAGGCCGCCACCGGTACGACGGCTAGGAGGAGGCCCTTCTTCACATTGGGCCACGAGCCGGACGGATCGAGCGCGAAGAGACTCGCGAGGACGAGCGCGGCCAGCCATCCGAGCGCGGGGAGATCGAGCGGCGTGCGGACCCACCTAGCGCCTCCGGGTCTCCACCAGCATGCGAACGTGAGCGCGCCACAGAGCACCACGCCGATCGAGATCGGTGCGACCGACCACGGGAGCGTGGCGGCGAAGAGAAGGAACGAAATGGCGGCGGCGCGTTCGAGGCGCGTGGCGCCGGGGGAGAGCGGGCTAGGCATCATGGGCGCCGATGTTCCCCTACCACCCGGCTGGGGTCAAGGTGCTCCCCTCGCTTGACTTTGGGACGCCCGGTGTCCGAAACTCGATGGCGATGAAGACGCGCGTAATCGCTCCCGACACACGAATCGTCGTCACCGGAGGCTCCGGTTTCCTGGGCCGCCACGTGATGGCCGCGCTCGAACAGAGCGGATGGCGAAACGCGATCACCTTTCGTTCGGCCGAATACGATCTCACCCACGAGGACGGCGTTCGGGCGATGCTGGCCGACCTTCGCCCGGAGATGGTGATCCACCTCGCGGCGACGGTCGGCGGCATCGGCGCGAATCGCCGCTACCCGGGCACGTATTACTTCCGCAACCTCCAGATGGGCGCGCTCCTCATGGAGCACGCGCGCCAACAAGGCGTGAAGCGCTTCCTCTCGGTCGGGACGATTTGCTCCTATCCGAAGGTCACGCCGGTCCCCTTCCGGGAAGAAGAACTCTGGAACGGCTACCCCGAGGAGACGAATGCGCCCTACGGACTCGCGAAGAAGATGCTCCTCGTCCAGTCGCAGGCCTACCGGCAGGAGTTCGGCTTCGACGGCGTGAATGTCCTCTGCGTGAACCTCTACGGCCCTCACGACAATTTCGATCCAGAGTCGTCGCACGTCATCCCGGCGCTCGTGCGCAAGTGTGTCGAAGCGGTAGAGAGCGGCGCCAAGGAGATCGAGGTCTGGGGAACGGGGAGCGCCACGCGGGAGTTCCTCTACGTGGAGGACGCCGCTCGGGGAATCATCGCTGCGCTTGAGAACCTCGAGGGAAGCGACCCTGTGAATCTCGGCGCCGGTTTCGAGATCTCGATTCGCGATCTAGCGGAGCGAATCGCGAAGCACGCGGGCTTCACGGGACGCTTGGCCTGGGATCCGACGAAACCGGACGGACAGCCCCGCCGCTCCCTCGACACGTCGAGGGCCGAATCGCTGTTCGGCTGGCGCGCGACGACATCCTTCGACGAAGGCCTCGCGCGCACGGTCGCCTATTTTCGGGACCACGTGGCGTCGGTACTCCGATTCGACTGACGGTCATCGTTCCGACGCTTGGCCGCGACGAACTCCTCGATGCGCTCCTGAACGCGCTCGAGGCGCAGACGCTCCCCCGTGACCGATGGACACTCATTGTCTCGTTCGACGGGGCGGTTCCTTCGGCGGCGATCGGCAAGCGGCTCCGAGTGATGGGCGCCACGGCAGCGGTCTCGGCCGAACGGAAGGGGCCAGGCGCCGCGAGGAATCTCGGTGCGCGACAGGCGACGGGCGGCATCATCGCCTTCACCGAGGACGATTGCGTTCCTGCGCCCGACTGGCTCGCCACAGCCGTCGCGCGACTCGAACGAGAGCCCGGTCTCGATGTTCTCGAAGGCGCCACGCTCCTCCCGGACGGTAATCCAGCACGCCGCCGTCACGGCGACCAGCTCTCGTGGCTCCCAACAAACCTCTTCGTCCGGCGCGAATTCTTCGAGAGGATCGGGGGCTACTGCGAGCGCTTTTTTGACGCGCGACGAGGGATCTACTTCCGCGAGGATTCCGATTTCGGCTTTACGGCCCTCGAAGCGGGCGCGAGCGTCGCGTACGATTCCACGCCGCACGTCATGCATCCGCGGGAACACCGCGGATGGCTCGATCCGATCCGGTGGGCACGGCGCTATGAGATGGACCCGCTGCTGGCGTTACGCCATCCGCAGGCGTTCCGAGAGGAAATCGAAGTCGTTCGGCTGGGCCCGCTCCGACTTCGGCGGCCCTTTGTGCGCGCCTCTGTCGGTTATGTGGCGGCACTCCTGGCTGCGGCCGCCGCGGCGACGATTGGAGAGCAGGGGGTTGCGGCGTGGTTTCTGGGCTTGGCCGCGCTTCTGCTGTGCTTCCTCTGGTCGAAGTGGAGCTTCGATCCGAGAAAACTACCCGTGGTGCCGCTGGTGCCGCCCGTTCTCCTCGCCGCCCTGATCCGCGGCCGCGCTCGCGCCTACGCCTCGGGGGCGG
>JANNMC010000300.1:0-1667 GCA_031397435.1 Candidatus Eiseniibacteriota bacterium | reverse complement strand
GCGGCGCGATCGCCATCGTGACTGCGCGCCGGCGGAATCCATCTGCGGGGATCGCGCCCGCAATCACCCGGTTTTCGGGGCGCTGCGGGTAGTAGTTCGCGAGCGCGGGCTTGAGCACCACGTCCGGGTCCTGCGAGCGCGTGCGCGCGACCACGGTCACACGGATCTCGCGTAGCTCTCTGTTATTACGGGCGCTCGAGACGTACCAGGAGTTCGCCGCAGCGGAGCCTGGGTACTCGTTGGCGTCGTTCCACGGGAGCCCCACCGCCCCCGGGATGAGGCCGTCGCCCAGGGCGTCGAAGAACGCCGCGACCTGGAGATCCTCGACGTCCTCCGCCATCACGATGCCGTCGCGCATCAGGCGCGGCACGCCGGCCAGCACGTTGATCCAGTACCCGTGTGCGGGTACGACCTCGAGCGACGTGTAGGGGGGAGCGCCGAGCGGCGTGCCGTTCGGCCCCGGAGCGCCCGGCACCGCGCCCCCGGATGTGAAATCGACGGTGATCGTCTCGGCGACCACGTTGATGTTCGTGATCCGGCCGCAGGCTGCGCCTTTCGCCGGATCGCCCGCGTCGAACACGATCACACCCCCCTGCTGCGCCGCTGGGCTGCCGGCGCCGGTGGGGCCGCGAAAGTCGCTGTCTCCTATCGCGTCGCCGTTCAGGTCGTAGAAGGCCGGCGCGTCGAGCTCGAGATCGGCGACCGTGAGCGTCTGCGTTCCGATCCCGAGCGTGGCGCCGCCGGTGAAGGCGGTGACCGCGGTAGAACGCTCGAACGAACTCGTTGGCGGCGCGGGCGGCGGCGGCGGCGGCGTCAGCGCTTCCGTGTTCGAGATGTAGAGGACATCGGAATCCGCATCGACCGTATTCGCCTGCGTGTCGTATCCGCAAAACACCCCGCCAATCGGGACGAGGAAGCCTGTGCCCCGCACCTCCTGCTCCATCAGGCTCGCGACGGCGCGCACCTTCTCCTGCGCCTCGGCGACGTTGTCGACGACCGTGTAGCTGCGGCTCTGCCGCACCATCATGTCCATTAACAACACAGACACGATCGCGAACACGCCGAGCGAGAGCATCACCTCGAGCAGGGTGAAGCCGCGGTTGCGAGCGATGGAGCGCATCAATAGTTCGCCTTGAGCGTGGACATCACGACCGAGTGGTTGCCGGCGACGCCGCCGGCGGCGTCCTCGGTCCAACGAACGCGCACTTCGACGCGGCGTAGATTCGGGTTCGCGCCGGGTTGGACGCGCCAATCTGCGAGGAACGTCTCCTCGGTGAGAGCGGTCTGCCCATTCAAGCGCTGCACCGCCCGCGTGGTGGTGCGCGCAGCCTGCCAGCCTGCCGAGGGCACCAGCGAAGCATGCGTCCACGGCAAGCGCTGGATGAACTCCATCTGGTCGCGTGCGATCTGCGCCGCCTCCGTGGTGTGGCGGCCCTGATTGTTCTGCTGCAGCGAAGTGACCTGCGCCGCCATCATCGCCAGCATCCCGACCGCCAGAATGCCGAGCGCAATTGTGGTTTCGACGAGCGTCATGCCGCCCGATTTGCGAGCCGCCTGCGCGTAGGATGTCTTCATTTCAATTCCCCCAAACGGCTGCGGTTGGCTCGAAAGCCTCGACGCTCACAGCACCGATCGGCGAGAGCACGACTGCGTAGTCGCGCTGGCCG
>JANNMC010000271.1:0-5512 GCA_031397435.1 Candidatus Eiseniibacteriota bacterium | reverse complement strand
TCCGAACCTCGACCGCTTCGGCCTCGACGAGGTGGAAGTTGTCGAGCAGCCACTCGGCCGCGGGCGCGACCGGTTCGCCCCTCCGCACGTCGTTCGCCAACTCGCGGTAGTCGCGGCGGAGGACCCGGGTGTTCTCTTGATGTCGCGGAAGGAAGCGGCGGGGGCGGAGGCGCGGATTTCGGGATACGGTGTAGCTCGCCGCGAGCACGCGAGCCCGCTCCTCCAGATGCTCGACGCTCAGAAGCTCCGCGCGAAGCGGATGGCGATCCGAGCCGGGTGCCCGAAGGCTCGGATCGCGCCATTTTCCAAAGACCCAGATGGTGCCCATTAGAACTGCCGCCTTCTATCGTGCCGTTTGGAACACTCTGTGAGCCGGATCATGGAGGGAATCCCGAGCGTGAGCCAGTACCAGTCGGCCACCAGCGCCCCTACGAGTGAATCACCCGCCCCCCGGCGGCCAGCGCGGCTTCCTTTACCGCTTCGGCTAGCGTCGGGTGGGCGTGGCAGGCGCGCGCCAGGTCCTCGGCGCTTGCTCCGAATTCGATCGCGACCGCGGCCTCAGCGATGAGGTCGCCGGCGCGGGGGCCGAGGATGTGGACGCCTAGAATGCGGTCGGTCACGTCGTCGGCCAGGATCTTCACGCGGCCCTCGGTATCACCGAGCGCCTTGGCGCGGCCGTTGGCGCGGAAGAAGAAGACCCCCTTCTTGTACGCGACGCCCGCCTGCTTCAAATCATCCTCCGTGCGTCCGACGGACGCGATTTCCGGATGCGTGTAGACGATTCCGGGAATGGCGTCGTAGTTCACGTGGCCGTATCCGGTGGCGATCCGCTCCACGCAGGCGATCCCTTCCTCCTCGGCCTTGTGCGCCAGCATGGCGCCACCGATGACGTCGCCGATGGCGTAGATACCGGCCGCGGAGGTGGCGTAATTCGCGTCGATGGGGATCCGGCCACGCTCGTCGGGCTTGATGCCGACCGTGTCGAGTCCGAGATCGTCGGTGTTCGGCACGCGCCCGACCGCAACGAGGAGCCGATCGCAGCGGATCGGCTCGGCGCCTTCGGACTCCACCACGACTTCCTTCTTCTCGACACGGGCGCCGGTGACGCGGCGGCCAAGGAGGAACGTCATGCCTTGGCGCTCGAAGATCCGCCTCGCTTCGGTGGCGAGTTCGGTGTCCATGCCGGGGAGGATGCGGTCGAGGTATTCGAGTACGGTCACCTTCGCGCCGAGGCGAAGCCAGACCGAGCCAAGTTCGAGCCCGATGTAGCCGGCGCCGATCACGACCAAGTGCTTCGGCACCTCCGCGTAGGCGAGCGCCTCGGTGCTGCCGCCGATCCGGTCGCCGTCGAACGCCACGCCCTTCAAGGGCGCCGGCTTCGATCCGGTGGCGATCACCACGTGCTTCGCCATCAGTTCGGCCACGGCAGCGCCGTCGGCGCCCGTGACCACCACGCGCCCGGGGCCCGCGATCCGCCCGTGCCCCGCGTAGCGCGTCACCTTGTTCTTCTTGAAGAGCATCTCCACGCCGCGCGTCAGGTCGGTGACGATCTGGTCCTTCCGCTTCAGCATCACGGGGAGGTCCAGGGCGACACCCTCCACCTTCACACCATGCGCGGCGAGGGCTGTCTTCGCCTCGTGGTAGCGCTCGCTCGATTCAAGGAGCGCCTTGCTTGGGATGCAGCCAACGCGGAGGCAGGTGCCTCCCAGTGACGGCTCCTCCTCCACGCAGGCGACGTTCATGCCGAGCTGTGCGGCGCGGATGGCGCCGACGTATCCGCCGGGCCCGGCGCCTAGAATGACGAGGTCGTGCGAAGTGGCGCTCATGATCGGCCTATAGCCCCAGCAGCATCCGGGTGGGACGCTCGATCAGATCCTTGATGTGCTTCAGGAAGGTGACCGACTCCCGTCCGTCGATGACGCGGTGATCGTAGGTGACCGCCAGATACATCATGGGTCGGATCACCACTTCGTCGTTCACCGCCACCGGGCGCTTGTGAATGGCGTGGAGCCCCAGGATGGCGCTCTGGGGCGGATTCACGATCGGCGTGGAGAGAAGCGAGCCGTAGACGCCACCGTTCGAGATCGTGAACGTGCCACCGTAGAGTTCTTCCAACTGGATGCGGTTCTCCTTGGCGCGGGCGCCGAAGTCGGTGACCGCCGCCTCGATCTCCGCGAAGGAAAGCCGCTCTGCGTTCCGGAGCACGGGGACCACGAGCCCCTTGCCGCCGCCGACCGCGATGCCGATGTCGAAGTAGTTCTTGTAGACGATCTCGCGGCCGCGGATTTCGGCATTCACTTGTGGAAAGTGCATCAGCGCGTCGACCGTCGCCTTCACGAAGAACGACATGAAGCCGAGCTTCACACCGTAGCGCTCCTGGAACGGCTCTTTCAATTCCTCTCGGAGGGCGACGACCGAAGACATGTCGACCTCGTTGAAGGTCGTCAGGAGGGCGGCGGTGTTCTGGGCCTCCTTCAGCCGCTCCGCGATGCGAACGCGCATGGGGCTCATGGGAACCGCTTCCTCGCCACGGGCGTCGGCCGGCGCGACGGTCTCGACGCGGTCGAGCGGGGAGATTCCCGCGGGCGGCTTCGTGCCGAGTTGCGCGACATGGGCAGCGACGTCTTCCTTCAAGAGCCGTCCACCGGGGCCGCTCGCGCGGACCTCGGTCGAGGCGAGAAGCAGTTCTTGCTCCATCTTGTGGCTGCTGTGCGCGCCCGACGCCGGCGTCGGCGATTCGGGACGGCTGGCCACGAAGAAGGGATGCCGGCCCAAGAGCGTCGCGCCGAAGCGCGCGCGCAGGTAAGGCCATGCTCCCATGTTTTCCGGTTCTTCCTGCACCCACGTCACCGGCGTTCCGGCCTTATAGGGCTCCAGAAGTTTTTCCAGCGCGGCGTCGGAGAGCGGATAGAGTTGCTCCACGCGGAGAATCGGCGTGTCGTGGCGGCCGCGCTCCTTCCTCATTGCCGCCAGCTCGTAGTAGAGCTTGCCGCTGCAGAGGAGGATCTGCTTCGCCTTCATGGCCGGGATCTCGTGATCGCCAAGGAGCCGCTGGAAGCGTCCCTTCTCCAGCTCCTCCATCGGCGAGACCGCCTCCGGATTTCGAAGAAGGCTCTTTGGCGTCATCACGATGAGCGGCTTCCGCCACGGGCGCACGACCTGCCGTCGCAGCAGGTGGAAGATCTGCGCGGGCGTGGAGGGATACGCGATCTGGATGTTGTCGCGCGCCGCCAACTGCAAGAAGCGCTCGATCCGAGCGCTCGAATGCTCGGAGCCCATCCCCTCGAAGCCATGCGGGAGGAGAAGCGTCAGGCCCGAGAGCCGGCGCCACTTCGCCTCGCCGCTCGCGAGGAACTGGTCGATCAAGGTCTGCGCCACGTTGATGAAGTCGCCGAACTGCGCCTCCCAGACGATGAGGCCGTCGGGCCACTCGATGCTGTAGCCGTACTCGAAGCCGATCGGGGCTGTCTCGGCGAGCGGACTGTTCGCGATCTCGAACGGAGCCTGCTTCGGCGAGACTTGTTTGAGCGCCGTGTAGGTGGCGCCGTCCTCGATATCGTGGAGCACGGCGTGGCGGTGACTGAAGGTGCCTCGTTCGGTGTCCTGCCCGGTCAGCCGCACGCGCGATCCCTCATCCACCAGCGATGCGAAGGCGACCGCCTCCGCCGCGGCCCAGTCGAGCGGCTTCTCGCCGTGGGCCATCAGCCGGCGGAGTTCCAGCGCGCGCGCGATCTTGGGATGGGCGTGGAACCCCTCGGGCACACGCGATGTCGTGTCGAGGTAGCGCTCCAGCTTCGCGCGCGTAACACCGGTCTCCGGATCGGGCGTCGCCGCGTCTGATCCGCCCCGATAGGGCTTCCAGAGGCCGGTCTCGGGGTCGGGCGGTAGCGTCGGCTTCGTATCGCGCGCCGCCTTCAGTTCCACTTCAAGCATGTCGCGCACGGTGCGAGCCATCGCCTGTGTTTCCTCGACGGTTACGACTCCCTCGGCGACAAGGCGCTCACCGTAGAGGACGTGCACCGGCTTCCGCGCCGCGATCGCCTTGTAGAGGAGCGGCTGCGTGAAGGCCGGCTCGTCGCCTTCGTTGTGTCCATGGCGGCGATAGCCGTAGAGGTCGATGACCACGTCTCGCCGGAAGACGCGGCGGAACTCCATCGCCGTCCGCACGACGCGAGCGACGGCTTCGGGCTCCTCGCCGTTCACATGGAAGATCGGCGATTGCAGCAAACGCGCGACGTCGGAGGCGTAAGGGCTGGAGCGCGCCTCTTCCGGCATCGTGGTGAAGCCGATCTGGTTGTTCACGATGACGTGGAGCGTGCCGCCCGTATGGTAGGCCGTGAGCTGGCTCAGGTTCAGCGTCTCCTGCACGACGCCCTCGCCCGCGAAGGCCGCGTCGCCGTGGATCAGGATCACCGCGCCGCGCTCGCGCTTCGCGTCCTTCGCGCGGTCCTGCTTCGCGCGCATGCGTCCCTGAGCCACGGGGTTCACGAACTCCAGGTGGCTCGGATTGAAACAGAGCGACAGGTGGAGCTTCCGTCCCGACGGCATCTGCCGGTCGTTGGAATAGCCGAGGTGATACTTCACGTCGCCGCGCCCCGTCCACATCTCGGGGTCGGAGTCGTTGAACTCGTGGAAGATTCGCCGCGCCGGCTTGCCCAGCACGTTCGAGAGCACGTTCAGCCGGCCACGGTGCGCCATGCCGATCACGATCTCGCTCACGCCCCCCTGGTCGGCCAGTTCGATCGCGCTCTCCAGAAGGGGGATCAACGCCTCGCAGCCTTCCACCGAGAACGACTTCGAGCCGACGTATTTCTTCTGGATGAAATCCTCGAAGACGGCGGCCGCGGTCAGGCGTTCCAGAGTGCGGCGGCGCTCCTCGACCGTCAGCTCCTGTCGGTATCGCGGCTGCTCGATGCGGTCCTGAATCCAGGCCAGGACCAGCGGGTCGTGGATGTGGCGATATTGCCAGCCGATGGTGCCGCAATAGGTGGCGCGAAGCCGTGCCAGCAAATCGCGCAGCGTCCCGCCGCGCACGCCGGCGAATTCCACGTCCACCGGGCGGTCGAGATCGGCGGAAGCGAAGCCGTGAAACGCCGGGTCGAGATCGGAGGGCGCCGGACGAGGTGTGCCGAGCGGATCGATGGCGGCGGCCTGATGCCCGCGGGCGCGATAGGTCTGGATGAGCGAGAACGCTCCCGGTGCGGCGATGTCGCCGATTCCCGCCACGCCGGCCACGCGCCCTCCACCGCCGGCGCGCGAGAGTGGAACCGCGCCTCCCGCCAGCCGCGCGCTCGCCTCTTCCGCCTTTGCGGCCGCGGCGCGCGCCACACCCTCGCCGTCCAGATAGAGCAGCGAGTTCACGCCTGATCCGTTCCGTCCGCGCGAGCGCGGCGTGCCATAAAGCGTGCGGCGCGGGAACGAGGGCTCCAACTGAGGACGCGCGGCGAAACCGTTCGACTCCTTCATCGATTCGAACTGCCGCCGCCACTCGGCGGGACCGGAGCTGGGGTCG
>JANNMC010000268.1:0-11692 GCA_031397435.1 Candidatus Eiseniibacteriota bacterium | reverse complement strand
CCTGATCTACGAGAAGAAGCTCTCCAACATGAAGGACCTCCTCCCGCTGCTCGAGAAGGTCGCGCAGAAGGGCAAGCCCTTCCTCGTGATCGCCGAGGACGTCGAGGGTGAGGCGCTGGCCACGCTGGTCGTGAACAAGCTCCGCGGCACCCTCTCGGCATGCGCCGTGAAGGCTCCGGGCTTCGGCGACCGCCGGAAGGCCATGCTCGAGGATCTCGCGGTCCTGACGAACGGCAAGCTCATCACGGAAGATCTCGGCATCAAGCTCGAGAGCGTGACGATTGAAGATCTTGGCCGCGCCAAGCGCATCACGGTGGACAAGGACAACACGACCATCGTCGAAGGCGCCGGCAAGCGCGTGGACATCCAGGGCCGCATCTCCCAGATCAAGAAGCAGATCGAGGACACGACCTCGGATTACGACAAGGAGAAGCTCCAGGAGCGTCTCGCGAAGCTGGCGGGCGGCGTGGCGGTCATCAACGTCGGCGCGGCTACCGAGACTGAAATGAAGGAGAAGAAGGCCCGTGTCGAGGACGCGCTTCATGCGACCCGCGCGGCTGTCGAAGAGGGTATCGTCCCCGGTGGCGGCGTGGCGCTCATTCGCTGCATCCCGGCCGTGGACAAGCTTCAGCTGGAAGGCGACGAGCTCGTCGGTGCATCCATTGTGAAGCGTGCGATGGAAGAGCCGCTCCGCCAGATCGTGAACAACGCCGGGCTCGAGGGTTCGGTGGTCGTGGAGCACGTGAAGAAGGAGAAGAAGGCGGTTGGGTTCAACGCGGCGACGGAGGTCTACGAAGACCTCATCGAAGCGGGCGTCGTCGATCCGACCAAGGTGACGCGCAGCGCGCTTCAGAACGCGGCGTCGGTGGCGGCTCTGCTGCTGACGACCGAGGCGCTCATCACCGAGCTTCCGGAGAAGAAGAAGTCGGGTGCCGCGCCGCAGGGTGGTGGCGGCGGCGGCGGCTACGACGACATGTACTAGTCGTCAATCGTCGCCTCGCGGGAAACCGCGTTGTGGGACTCGGTGACTCGTTGAGGTCGATGATGATGAGGGGGTCGGAACCCACGGAGGGGACCGGCCCCCTCGAGTTTTTGGGGGCGCCGGCGATCCATGGACATTCAGGGGTTGCGGCGCTAATGTGATCTCACGCCCCGATGTTGGGGCGAACCGAGTCCATCAAGTCGAACCGCGGGTGGGGGGCGGGTCGACGGAATCTTAACGGGAGGGTTACCCCCATGAATCGCTTCCGCACCGCAGCTCCTCGATTCCTTGCCGCCTTCGCGCTCATCCTTCTCTTCGCCGTTGGCGGGTGTGGAGACGATTCCAGCGCCGGCAAGGATCTCCAGGTCACGAACGCGACCGACAGTTTCCAGTTCCAGGTCACCGACACGAAGAGTTACAGCCACACCTACACCTACACGTGGGCGAACTCCGGAACGGCGGCAACCGTCAATCAGTCGAGTTCGATCTCGGGCGGCGACGCGACGCTCATCCTGAAGGACAACACGGGGACGACCGTCTACTCGAAGAGCCTGAAGTCGAACGGCACGTTCACGACCACGGCCGGGGTCGCGGGGAACTGGACGATTCAACTGCTCGCGAACAAGGTGTCGGGAACGCTGAACTTCCGCGCCCAGAAGTTGTAGGGGCGGGACTCGAGGGGGCGCGCGGTGAATTCCACTTCTGTCCGTCGCGACCTGCCAGGCAGGGATCCGGTAATGCACGAATCGGGGCTCTTCCTCGCCCGGATGGGGGCCCTTTCGACCTCCTAACTGATTGTCGGACAACACCCAAGGAAACTCTCTCGCGGTGGAGTGGAACTTGCACTTACCCTTGGTGCTACCGCTGTCTCGACTTTCATCCTGGAGGACACCATGGGCCGCGCCCCTCGAATCTCTCCCCTAAGCGCCGTCCTTGCGGTTGCAGGTCTCTTCTTGGCCGCGGCCTTCCTGACCCACGCCGGAAATCACCGCGACGTGAAGGCCGTTACGCTCGAGGTGGTTCCGAGCGAGGTGCCGCCTCCGGTGAGTGCCGTCACGAATCCGGCCGCGGTGGTACCGACGTCGAAAGAGTCGCCGTCGGAAGTGGCCGATGAAGAAGCAGTGGCGCCATCTGCGATCTCCTCCGAACCGACGATCACGAGCAGCACCGTCGAATCGGCGGAGCCGGTAGGTGCCGCGGGAATGGTCGTCGGGATCGACCCCGTGACCGGCAAGGTGGGAATGCCGTCGCGTGAGTTCCGCGACGCGCTCCGCGAAAGCCACGCCGCTCCGGCGCTGAGCCGCGCCATGGATGGCCTCCAAGTCGTCCATCGCCCCGACGGATCGAAGATGGTCGACCTGAAGGGCCGCTTCCAGGAGTACTCGGTCATTCGAATCGCTCCCGACGGCCGGAAAGAGCAGCTCTGCGTCCAGGGCCCCGACCTCGAAGCAGCGCTTCAGGGGAAGGTGAGTGCATCGACCGCGGAGGCCGAAGCCGAGGCGTCGAACGGAGGCTCCGAGGCGGTCAGCGCCGCCGAGCCACAGGAGCGCTAGGCCATGGCTCGACACGGAAATTTTCTTGGCGCCACCGCGCTCGCGCTCGCGCTGCTGATGAGCGCCCCCAGCCTCGCGCCGGCCGCCACCATCGTGATCGTGAATAACGACGGAGCCGGCGAAGGATTCAACGATCCCGCCTCGGTCTCGCCGATCGGGGGAAATCCCGGCACGACCCTTGGCGCGCAGCGGCTCTTCATCTTCAGTCACGCCGCCTCGATCTGGGGTGCGATTCTCCCGAGCAACGTCACCATCCGCGTTTTGGCGCAGTTCAACCCGCAGACCTGCAGTGCCACGAGCGGCGTGCTGGGAAGCGCGGGCGCACGAAGCGCGCATGCCAACTTTGCCGGCGCCCTGCTCACGAACACGTACTACCAGCAGGCGCTGGCGAACAAGCTCTCGGGCTCCGATCTGAGCGTGCTCGAAGACATCAACGCCACGTTCAACTCCGACGTCGACAATGCCGTCTGTTTGGGCGACGCGAACTGGTACTACGGTATCGACGGCGACGAGGGAACCGACATCGAACTCCTTCCCGTCGTGCTGCACGAACTCGGGCACGGGCTGGGATTCGCGACATTCGCCTCCTCGAGCACCGGGGCCTTCCTGGACAACACGCCCGACGTCTTCTCGCACTTTCTTCTCAACAAGTCGACCGGCCTGCACTGGGACGAGATGACCAACAACAACGCGCGCAAGAATTCGGCGACGAATACCGGCAATCTGGTTTGGGATGGTTCCACGGTGAATCTGCGCGCCCCCAGTGTGCTCCAGCACGAGCCTGAAGTCCGCGTG
Organism: Candidatus Eiseniibacteriota bacterium; assembly: GCA_031397435.1. Taxonomy (GTDB): domain Bacteria; phylum Eisenbacteria; class RBG-16-71-46; order SZUA-252; family SZUA-252; genus SZUA-252. The sequence goes on along the minus strand of JANNMC010000268.1, from coordinate 8,362 downwards.
CTGTCGCCCCTGTCGATCGCCGGCTCCTATACCGCGATCGAGGCGGAGTTCACGGGACCGATCGATGGAACCGGCGTCACCGCCGACATTGTTCTCGTGACCGACGCCGTGGCGCCGGTCAACGACGGCTGCGAGGCGTTCACGAACGGCGCCGCGCTGGTTGGAAAGCTGGCGCTCATCGATCGCGGACTCTGCAATTTCGTCGACAAGGCGGTTTCGGCGCAGGCGAACGGCGCCATCGGCCTCATCGTGGCGAACAACGTGGCGGGAGCCCCGATCCCCATGGGGGGCGTGAACCCGGCGATCACGATCCCGTCGGTGATGATCTCCCAGGCGGACGGGACAGCCATCAAGAACGCGCTTCTCTCCGGCGCTGTCTCGGCGACACTCCGGCGGCATCCGACGCTTCTCGCGGGAGCGCATCTTGATGGGGAAGTGAAGATGTACGCGCCGAACCCCGTCGAGCCGGGCTCCTCGGTCTCCCACTTCGACGTGACCGCCTTCCCCGATCTCCTGATGGAACCGGGAATCAACAGCGGGCTCCACGATGGCGTCGACCTGACGCATCAGCTCTTCATCGACCTCGGCTGGCTCTCGCCGGTGACTTCGGTGGAGCCGGTGGCGGTCGCCCCCGGGTTCCGCGTCCGGAGCGCGCCGAATCCATTCAGCCCCGCCACCACGATCTCGCTCAACCTTCCGGCCGCGGGCCGGACGCGCGTCATTGTCTATGACATCCAGGGACGGCTGGTAAAGAGGCTTCTGGATGACTGGATGCCGTCGGGACCGCACGGAATCGCGTGGGACGGCACCGACGATCACGGCCGTCGCGCGGCGGCGGGGGTCTATTTCTCTCGAGTCGAGTCGAACGGTCTTCGTGCGGCGGAGAGGCTCGTCAAGCTAGAGCGATGAGCGTTCGGTCCAGGTTCTCGTCCGTAGCCATCCTGCTCCTGGCGCTCGCACTCAGTGGCGCCGCCACGGCCCGCGCGGCGACCATCACGATCGTCAACGGCGACGGCGCGGGCGAAGGCTTCAACGACACCACACCGGTTTCCCCGATCGGCGGTAATGCCGGGACGACGCGTGGCGCCCAGCGACTGAATGTCTTCAATCAGGCGGCCGCGATCTGGGGCGGCCTCTTGCCGAGCACGGTCACGATCCAGGTTCTCGCCAAGTTCGATTCGCAGTTCTGCACGACGAACTCCGCCGTGCTGGGGAGCGCCGGCCCGCAATCCGCCCACAGCGACTTCCCCGGCGCCGAGTTCCCCAACACGTGGTACTCGCAGGCCCTCGCGAACAAACTCTCTGGCGCCGACCAGGATGCGCTGGAGGACATCGCCGCCACCTTCAACTCCGACGTCGACAATGGCACCTGCCTGGGGTCGGTTAACTGGTACTACGGATACGACGGCAACGAGGGAAACCACGTGGAACTGCTCCCCGTGGTGCTCCATGAGATCGCGCACGGGCTCGGCTTCCTGACACTGGCCGACGTAATTTCAGGACAGCTCTTCGGGGGCGCACCGGACATCTTCTCCCGCTTCATGTTCGACAAGTCGATTGGGCTCCACTGGAGCGAGATGTCCGACGCCCAGCGGCTCCTTTCGAGAAACAACACCGGAAACCTCGTCTGGGATGGATACGCCACGACGTTTCGTGCCAGCACGCTCTTGTCGCCACGGACGGAAGTCGAGGTTCTCGCGCCGGCGTTCTCCGCGGGGACCTACACCGCGCCACAGGCGCTCTTCGGACCAGCGCTCACCACGACCGGAGTCACTGCCGAGGCCGTGGAAGTCTTCGACGGCACCGGTGGCCCCGACGCCTGTCAACCGATCCTGAACGGAGCGGCGTTGAGCGGGAAGATCGCCTTCATCGACCGGGGTGGTTGTAGCTACGACTTCAAGGTGGCCGCCGCGCAGGCGTTCGGAGCCGTCGGCGTGATCGTCGTCAACAACGTCACCGGCGCCGCGTTCTCCATGTCCGGGAACAATCCATCGATCACCATCCCCGCCGTCATGATTTCCAAGGACGAGGGCGACCTGATCCGGGAGGACGTGAACGCCGGGGGCACCATCGTGACGCTCCGTCAGAATGCCACCGCCGTTGCCGGAGCACATCCGGATGGCCAGGCCCTCCTCTATGCGCCAAGCCTCATCGAGCCCGGCTCCTCGCTCTCCCACTTCGACGTCACGGCCACGCCCGATCTGCTCATGGAGCCCAACATCAACGACGGGCTTCACAATGACGTGGACCTGACGCTGGAAGCGTTCGAGGACATGGGCTGGATTCCGCGCCTGACCGCGGTCGCTGCGGCGGATGCGGCGCCGCGGTTTCGCGTCGCGAGCGCGCCGAATCCGTTCCGGCCCTCGACCGTGATCTCGCTGGAGTTGCCGGCGGCGGGAGCGACGCGGGTGGAGGTTTACGACCTGCAAGGCAGGCTTGTAAAGCGGCTGGTGAATGGCTGGATGCCGGCGGGGAGGCACTCGGTGACGTGGGACGGCACGGACTCGGCGGGCCGTGGCGCCGCGGCGGGCGTCTACTTCACTCGGATTGTCGCGAACGGAGTGCGAGCGGGGCAGAGGTTGGTGAAACTGAATTAGCCCCTCGACCCGATCCGGAACCCTTCCTCGATCATATCCGCGTGAATCCCGACCGTATCGTTGACGTCCCTCGCATATCCCCCCGCCAGCGTCGCGAAGACGGGAATTCCTCGCACCATGCAGGCGTCGAACACCAGCCGATCCCGCGCACGAAGTTCCTCTCGCGTCAGCTTGAGCCGCCCCAGCTGGTCTTCCTCGTAGGGATCCGCCCCGGCCACGTACGCCACCAGATCCGGTTCGACGCGATCGAGAATCCGCGGCACGTGATGCCGGAGCGCCATGAGGTACTCCTCGCCTCCGGCGTAGGTCTGCAGGCCGACGTCGAGGTCGCTCGGCGGTTTCACGGCGGGATAATTGTCCTGCTCGTGAATCGAGAAGGTGAATACCGTGGGATCGTCGTGAAAGATGGCGGCGGTGCCGTTCCCCTGATGGACATCGACATCGATCACCACCGCACGATGGATGCGGCTGTCGGACTGCAGGTCCCGAATCGCGATCGCCACGTCGTGCAGCACACAGAAACCCTCGCCGTGGTCGGGAAACGCGTGATGGAGGCCGCCGCCGATGTGCATGGCCATCCCTCGCTCCAGCGCGCGCCTCGCGGCCTCGATGCTTCCTCCCGCGCAAAGAAACGACGCCTCGACCAATTGTCGCGAGTAGGGGAGTTCCAACACCGCCTCCTCCAACGCGGACAACCGCCCCTGTAGCAGTTTGTCGATGTACGCTTGGTCGTGCACGCGGCGCACCTGTTCGACGGTGGCGGCCGCCGGCGCGATCACCTCGCCCTCGCCGATGAGGCCGCGTCGGACGATCTCGTCCCGGACGAAGCGGTACTTCCGCATCGGGAAGACGTGCATTCCGATATCGGCGTAGTAACCGTCGTGGTAGACGACGGCGGGCTTGTGTGGCGCGGGTGGTGTTGCGGAGGACTCGGGCGTCATGCGCCGGATCTCCCGATTACTCGAAGGTGGTGAATCCCTCGGCCGTGGCCGTCTTCTGCTGCACCGGAACGACGGTACGATAGAGAATGACCAGCACCGCGACGCTGAAGGGGAACGCCAGCGTGCTCACGGCGCTATCCCACACGAGCCGCGCGATCTCCACCGCCACCAACTTCTGATTCGCCACGCTCGTCAACACCGTGAGCATCGAGGATGGAAGCGAGGCGAAGATCACCGCGAAGGTCAGGACGACCACGGAAATGAAGAGTCGCCCCAGAAGCCATCCGAACTGTCGGCGAACCAGCGAGAAGCTCTCGCGGATCGACGCCAGCGGCCCGCGGCCATCGAGCACGAGAAGCGGGGTCGCGAACGCGAGCAGGAGCATCGCGAAGGCGACCCAGAGTCCCGCGGGGAGCATGGCCAGCAGTACCAGAAATGAGCGCGCCTCGACCGGAAGCCCTCCGAGCGCCATCGTGGCCATCGCGGCGATCACCACGATGGCGGCCGCGGGGAGTGAAATGAAGAGGAGCTGGAAGAATGCGGATACACTGTACGGCCAGAGCAGCTCCAGAATCTGCTTCACCGCGTCGACGAACGATCGCTTCTCCCCGCGCAGGATCGAATCCTGGAACGGCAGAAACGGCGTGTAGACAAGGACCAGAAGCGGCATGTAGGCGGCTGCCGCCACGATCCACGTGACAGCGCGAATCTGGGTGTCGGGATAGCCCATCGGCGACGTCACATCGCCGGAGAAGATCAGGTAGAGCCCCATCCCGAACCGATAGAAGTAGAGCAGCACCAGGACGGGAAGCGCAGGAAGGATCGAGCGCCGCCCCAGCGCAAAGACCTGACGGAGGAAGTCCCCAACGGTGGGTGGAAGCGGCGCCACCGGACACACGATTGGCGAAGGAGGCGCTACGGGCGCCGATGGCGTGCCGAGGTCACCCGTCGAGGAGAGCGTGGGCCGGTCGATCGAGTCCATTCTCGGCAGGATACACCCCGCCTTCGGAGCCCCCAAGCCCGTTGTGCCCGCCGTATCGGCTCTGCTAGCGTTCGACGGCATGAAGGCGCCGCTCGTCGAAATCAAGAGTGTCGTGAAGCGCTTCGCCTCGGTCGAGGCAGTCGCGGGGGTTTCCTTCACGGTCCAGGAAGGAGAGATCTTCGCCCTCCTGGGGCCGAACGGAGCCGGCAAGACGACGCTGGTCCGGATGCTGGTCGGCATCACCCGGCCCGATTCGGGCACGATCGCCTTCGGTGATTCGCTGTCGTCGGGCCACGGCCCGTACCGTGGGCGGATGGGATACCTCCCCGAGGAGCGCGGCCTCTACCTCGACCGGCCGACCATCCAAACGCTGGCCTACCTCGGCGCGCTGCGCGGGCTTTCGCGGAGCCGCGCGGAGGCCTCGGCGCGTGCGTGGCTCGATCGCCTGGGGCTGGCGGATCGTGCCACACACAAGATCGAGACGCTCTCCAAGGGAAACCAGCAACGGGTTCAAATCGTGGCGGCCATTCTGCACAAGCCGGCGCTCGCGATCCTGGACGAACCCTTCTCCGGGCTCGATCCCATCAACCAGGACGCCGTCGTCGATCTGATCCGCGAATTGCGTTCGGAAGGAATGACGGTGCTCCTGAGCGCGCACCAGATGGATCTCGTCGAGAGGCTCGCGGACCGAGTCCTCCTGATGAACCGCGGGCAGGAGTTGGTTGCCGGGACGGTTCCCGAACTGCGCGCCCGCTACCAGGGCGCCCCCTCCATACGGCTCGACGTTGTCGGTGAGATCAACCTCGACGCGCTCCGCGCCCATCCTGCGATCGCCGACGCGCGGATCGAGGAGGACGGAGCGGTGACGGTCGTCTCCCGCGAGGGGGAAGATCTCACTGCCGCGGTCGCGCACGCGGCGTCGGTGGTTTCGCTGAGGGGCATTCACTCCGAGCGTCCTCGGCTCCACGACATCTACGTCCGGGCCGTGCGGGAACACGAGCGCCGGATGGAGACGAGGAGCGTTTCATGAGTTCGATACGCACCGTGCTCGAGGTGGCTCGGTGGGAGTTCCTCCGCTTCTTCAAGGTGAAGGAGCAGATCGTCACGTTCGTCCTGATCGTCGTGGTCGGAGCCGCGGTCTGGGGCATCGGCCGGGTGGCCGACCTGGGGCGGCTGAAGTCGGTGACGGTGGCGGTCATCGCTCCGGAGGAGTTCTGGGTCGAGGCGCCGCCGGGAACGCGGATCCGGTTCGAGCCGCGGGACGCGGCGAGCGTCCCCGCGCTCACGCAGGACGTCGATTTCCGGCGTCTCGACGGACTTCTCGTCGTCGCGACGAGCGACTCCGCCGTCCTTCGCGTCGGGAAAGTCGCCGCCTGGCAGTCCGACGTCGAGACGGCGTTTCAGGCCGCGTCCAAGGAGGCGCGGCTGAGGAGGATGGGGCTCTCCGTCGAGGAGGAAGCGCGGCTAGCGCGGCCGGCCGCCTGGACGGTCGACCACGGAAATCCGGCGGCCCGCGAGGCGTGGCGCGCGGGCCGGCTCTGGAGCGTCCTCTTCATCGTGCTTACCCTCATGGGGCTCTACCTCGGAAACGCCTACCTCTTCGTCGCGATCACCGGCGAGAAGCGCCTGCGCGTGACCGAACAGGTTCTCTCCGCGATCACGCCTCAGACGTGGATCGACGGCAAGATCCTCGGTCTTTCGGGCGTGGCGGCCGCGTCGACCGGCGTCGTCGGTTCCGGGTTCTTCGCCATGGGGTGGTTGACGGCATTCCTGAACGCGGCATTCGGAGCGGGCGTGGCCGGCGCTGGGGCCGGTTCCGCCGCTGGCGGGACGTCGCCGGGCCCCGATCTCACGATTCTCCTGGTCGACCCGATGTTCCTCCTGGTCGCGTCCATCTTCGCCGTGCTCGGTTTCTTCTTCTGGTTCACGCTCTTCGCGGCGGTCGCTTCCACCATCAACGATCCGAACACTTCGGGGCGCACCGTCTTCCTCTTCGTCCCGATGATCCCCGCCTCGATCTGCTTCATGGGGCTCAAGGATCCCGACAGCCCGCTGATGCGACTTCTCGGCGTCCTCCCGTTCAGCTCGCACGCCGCGCTCCCGGTGCGGATGGCGATGGGAGGGCTTGCGCCATGGGAAATCCCCGTGGCCCTGGCGCTTCTGGTCGGTTCGATCTGGCTCCTGCGTCGCGCGGCGGGGAAGATCTTTGCGCTCGGGATGCTCCTCTACGGAAAGGAACCTCGCTGGAGTGAGATGTGGCGCTGGATTCGGGAGGCGTAATCGCGGCACAATAGCCGCGTGAACGACCTCGCGCTCGCCTCGGACAACGCTCCCTCCGCCTCCGTCGTTCTCGACGACGACCAACGCGCCGCCGTGGAGCATGGCGACGGGCCGCTCCTCATCGTGGCCGGCGCGGGAACGGGGAAGACCACCGTCATCGCGCGGCGGATCGCGCACCTCATCGAATCGAAGCGCGCACGCCCCTCCGAAATTCTCGCCCTCGCCTTCAACGACAAAGCCGCGGCCGAGATGCAAGAGCGCGTCGATATCCTCGTTCCGTACGGCTACGCGGACGTCACCATCCAGACCTTTCATGCCTTTGGACAGAACGTGCTGGCGGGCTACGGTCTGGAGATTGGGATCGCACCGGGATTCTCGGTGCTCGACACCACGTCACAGGCGCTATTCCTGGCGGAACGGCTCGACGAACTGAGTCTGAAACACTACCGGCCCCTCTCCGACCCGACACGCTACGTCTCCGACCTGGCCGGTTTCTTCAGCCGCGCGAAGGACGACCCGCAGTGGCCGGAGGATATTCGGCGCTCCGCGGCAGATCGCGCCGATCGGGCGGCCGCGGAGCGCGCCGCGGGTGGTGGAGACGAAGCCCTGGTTGCCGCGCTGGAGGATCAGGCCGGAAGGCTCGCGGAGCTGGCCGAAGCGTACGAGCGCTACAACGCGCTCCTCTGGAAGTCGGGGTTCCTCGACTTCGGCGATCTCCTGGCGCTGACGCATCGGCTCTTCGTGGAGAGCCCGGCAGCGCTCCGCCGCCTGCAGCAAAAGTTCCGCTATGTCTTGGTGGACGAGTTCCAGGACACCAACCCGGTTCAGTTCAAGATCGTTCGCCGCCTGGTGGAGACGCACCGGAACCTGGTCGTGGTGGGCGACGACGACCAGAGCATCTACCGTTTCCGCGGCGCGCACCTGAAGAACATCCTCGAGTTCCGCGAGCACTATCCGGAGACGAAGGAGATCGTGCTTCGCCGCAACTACAGGAGCACGCAACAGATTCTCGCCCGCTCGCGGCGGCTCATCGTGCAGAACCAGGAGCGGCTGGAAGTGCGCTACGGCATCTCGAAGGAACTCCTGACCGAGAAGAACGGCACGGATCCGGTTTGGAAGGAATTCGAGGCGGAGGCCGACGAGGCGGCCTGGGTCGCCGACGAGATCGCCACCGCCGTTCGCGAAAAGCGCCGCCGCCCGCGCGACGTGGCGATCCTGGTGCGGAACAACAAGCACGCGGAGCCGTTCCTGCGCGCGCTGGACGAGCGAGGGATTCCGTACTACTTCTCGGGGAGCCGAGGGCTCTTCCAGCGCCCCGAGATCAAGGAACTCATCTCCCTCCTCCAGTCGCTCTTCCAGGACTCGAGACCGGAGTTCCTCTACCTCCTGGCGTCGGAGGCGTACGGCGTTCCCGAGGACGATCTCACGAAACTGATGCACGCTCTGGCGCGTCAGCCCGCGCCGCTCCGGGCGCTCTTCCGCCGCGCCGTGGCGGGGCGCGACTCGCTGGATATCTCGGACGAGGGACTCGGGCGGCTGGCGCAGCTCCTGGAGGATGTCGA
>JANNMC010000164.1:0-21340 GCA_031397435.1 Candidatus Eiseniibacteriota bacterium | reverse complement strand
TCGATGAAGACCTTCGCGGCGTCGGGCGTGGCGGTTCTCTTCATCACGCACCGGCTGGATGAAGTGAAGGCGGTGGCGCACCGGATGACGGTGCTTCGGGATGGAGAGGTCGTCGATTCGCCCGATCCGAAGACGACGCCGGTGGCGCGGATGGCTGAGTTGATGGTGGGGCGTCCCTCCGCTGTCGCGGAAGCGCGTCGGTCATGGCCATCGGGCGGCGACGCCGCGCTCACGGTGGAGGGGCTGCGCGTGGAGATGCCGGGCGAGCCGGTGGCCGATGCAACGTTTCAAGTCCGCCGCGGTGAGATCTTGGGAATCGGTGGGTTGGCGGGCCAGGGGAAGCTCGGGATCGCGAATGGGATCATGGGGCTCTACCCTGCGACCGGACGCGTGGCGCTGGAGGGAAAGGCTTTTCCGCTGAACGACGCGCGCGGCGCTTTGGAGCGCGGGCTCGCCTTTGTGAGCGAGGACCGCCGCGGTGTCGGGCTTCTGGTGGACGAGAATATCGAACTCAACATCGCCCTCTCCGCGCTGGAGGCGCAGGGGCGGTTCTTGCGGCCCTTCCCGATTCCATCGCTTCGACCCTCCGACGCGAAGGCGATGCGCGCGCACGCCGTTGCGATGATCTCCCGCCTCGACATCCGAACCACCGGGCCGAAGCAGCAGGTCCGGAGGCTCTCGGGTGGGAACCAGCAGAAGGTCTGCATCGCCCGCGCCATGACACTCGAGCCGCGCCTCCTCTTCGTGAACGAGCCGACGCGCGGGATCGATGTCGGCGCGAAGGAGCGCGTGCTGGAGATCTTGCAGGCACTGAATCGCGACCAGGGGGTGACGCTGGTCGTGACTAGTTCGGAGCTGGCAGAGCTGCGCGCCACGTGCGACCGGATCCTGATCGTCTATCGCGGGAGGATCGTCGCGGACCTCGCTCCCGGCGCCACCGACGCCGAGTTCGGGCTGGCGATGGCGGGAGAGGTAAATCTCACATGATGGCGCGCCTGCGAGCCTTCGTGAAGGAAGCGGGCGTGCCGCGCCTCCTCATCGCCGCGTTCGTCATCGTCCTCTTCGCGGTCGCGGTCGTGACCAAGATGAACGTGCCGGGCCTCGTCACCGACTCGATCGTCCGCGTGGCGCGAAACGGAATTCTCGTGCTCGCGCTCCTCCCCGCCATTCAAGGCGGCGTGGGACTCAACTTCGGGCTCCCCATCGGGATCCTCTGCGGTTTGATTGGCTGCGTCTTGGCGCTGAACTGGGGAATTCATGGCGTGCTGGGCCTGGCGCTCGCGACCGGACTCGGCATCGGATTCGCCATTCCCGCCGGGATCGGCTACGGATGGCTCCTGAACCGCACGCGCGGGCAGGAGATGATGGTCGGCACCTACCTGGGATTTGCCGTCGTCTCCGGCATGTCGATCTTCTGGCTCGTGGCGCCGTTTCACAATCCGACGCTCGTCTGGGCGATCGGCGGAAAAGGGCTCCGCACCACCCTGGCGTTGACCGGAATCTACGATCGCGTCCTCGACCGGTGGCTCGCCTTCGACGTGATGGGGGTGACGATCCCGACCGGAGCGCTGCTGGTCTTCTTCGGGCTCTGCGCGGTGGTGGCGTGGTTCTTCCGCACGCAGATGGGGATCACGATCGCGGCGGCGCGGAGCAATCCCCGCTTCGCTCGCGCCGCCGGGATCTCCGACCAGCGCACGCGCATCCAGGCGACCGTCTTCTCCACGGTGCTCGGCGCGATCGGAATCGTCGTCTACAGTCAGTCGTTCGGATTCGTGCAGCTCTACACGGCGCCACTCCTGATGGCCTTCCCCGCCATCGCCTGCATCCTGATCGGCGGCGCCACCGTCACGCGCGCCACCGTGACGCACGTGATCATCGGCACGCTTCTCTTCCAGTCGATCCTCACCATCGCGCTCCCGGTGACGAGCCAGGTGATTCAGGGCGACATCTCGGAGACGGCGCGGCTGATTATTCAGAATGGGATGATCCTCTACGCGCTGACGCGGCTGGGGAACGCCAAGTGAGCGCGAAGGGCGACAGCGTGGTGAAGCATCTGGGCCGCCACGCGGTGCCGATTCTCTTCCTGGCGCTCTGCCTCTTCGGCATCGTCGCCGCGAAGATCACGCCGACCTTTCTGCTGGGCGAGATGTCGATTCGCGTGGGACGGAACAGCGTCCTGGTCCTCTCGCTCCTGATCCCGATCCTCGCCGGCCTCGGCCTCAACTTCGGGATCGTCATCGGCGCCATGGCGGGACAGATCGCGGCAATTCTCGCGGTCCACTGGGGCTTCCACGGGATCAGCGGCTTCGGCTTCGCCATGCTGATCGCGACCCCGGTCGCGATTCTGTTCGGGTGGGCTACCGGCTCGCTCTACAACAAGGCGAAGGGGCGCGAGATGGTGAGCGGACTGATCGCCGGCTTCTTCGCGAACGGGCTCTACCAGCTCCTCTTCCTCTTCGCGATCGGAACGATCATCCCATTCCACAACCCCGAGATGCTCCTGCCGCAGGGCTTCGGGCTCCGGAACACGGTGGATCTGACACCGATCCAGTACGCCGTGGATGACCTGGTGAAGTGGCGCGTGCCACTCCAGGGAACGATGCTGCGCGTGCCGATAGCTTCTTACGCAGTCGTCGCCGCCTTCTGCGCCCTCACGCTCTTCTTCTTCCGGACGCGGCTGGGGCAGCAGTTCCGCGCAATGGGACAGGATCCGCACGTTGCCGCGATCGCTGGCATTCCAGTGGAGCGAAATCGCCTCATCGCGACGATTCTCTCGACGATTCTCGCTGCTTGGGGGCAGTTGTTGTTTCTCCAGAACATCGGGACGGTGAACACGTACAACAGTCACGAGCAGGTCGGGATGTTCGCGATTGCGGCGCTGCTGGTCTCAGGGGCGACGGTCACGAAGGCGACCGTGGGGCAGGCGCTGCTGGGGACGATTCTCTTTCACACGCTATTCGTCGTCTCGCCTCTCGCCGGGAAGGCGTTGGCGGGCGATGCGCAGATTGGGGAGTTCTTCCGGGTGTTCGTGGCTTATGCGGTGATCACGATTGCGCTGGTGCTACATGCCTGGCAGAGCGCGAAGCGGGAGAAGGAAGCGGCTTCTTAGCTCTCCCTCCCCGTTGCGGCCCGCGTACCGAGGAGCGGCCTCAGTCGCCCCGCCAACGTTTCCGCCGCCGCATCCCCCCGCATCCTCCACCCCCAGTTCCCCTCCCCCTCCGCGGGCGTGTTCATGCGCGCTTCGCTCCCTAGCCCCAGCACGTCCTGCATCGGCACGATGGCGAGCTGCGCCGGCGATGCCATGGCACAGCGGATCATCGCCCACGCCACACCCGAAGCGTCACCACCGACCGCCTCCAGCACCCGCGTCTGCTCCTCCGCCGTAAGCGCCTCGAACCACCCGCGCGCGGTGTCGTTGTCGTGCGTACCGGTGTAGGCGACCGCGTTCGCCACCTGATTCGCGGGATGGTGCGTGCTCGTCGCGTCCAGCAGCCCGAACTGGAGCACGCGCATCCCCGGAAGCCCCGTATTGCGCAACAAAGCACGCACACCGTCGTCGATGTCACCCAAGTCCTCGGCCACGAGCGGCAACCCTCCAAGCGCGGCGCGCAAGGCCTCGAAGAACCGAATCCCCGGCCCCGGGAGCCATCGCCCCGCGACGGCGGACTTCGCCGACGCCGGAACCGCCCAGTACCCGGCGATCGCGCGGAAGTGATCGAGCCGGAGGAAATCGCACGTCTCTAGCGCGGCGCGCACCCGGGCAATCCACCACGCAAAGCCATCGGCTTCGTGACGGTCCCACCGATAAAGCGGATTCCCCCACAACTGGCCCGTCTCGCTGAAGTAGTCGGGCGGCACGCCGGCCACCGACTCCGGCAACCCATCGGCGCCGAACTGGAAGAGATCCCGGCGAGCCCAAACTTCAGCGGAGTCCATGGCGGGGTAGATCGGAATGTCGCCCAGGATCGATATCCCGCGCTCCCGCGCGGCAGCGCGAACCTCGCCCCACTGCCTCGCGAAGAGCCACTGCGCGAAGGCGTGATACTCCCTCTCGGTCCCCAGCGCACGCTCCGCCTCGGCCATCGCACCAGGCTCCCGCTCCCTCATAGGCGAGTCCCAGTCAGTCCAGGCGTGACCGCTGTGACGCTCCTTGATCGCGGCATAGAGGGTCCAGTCGGGAAGCCACGCGGCCCGTTCCGGCGCCATCGCCCACGCAGCCGCCTCCTCGCGCGCGGCGCGGGTGGCCGGGCTACCCCCCGCCTTCGCGTTCTCCCACGCCCGCCGCAGCAGGCGCTCCTTCCAGACCCGCGCCTCCTCGAAATCGACCTGATCCTCCGGAAAGCCGGGCACGACCTCCAGCGCCGCCACCGGCAGAAGCCCTGACTCCGCCAGTCTTTCGGGGGAAATCAGAAGCGGCCCGCCGGCAAAGACCGAGAGCGCGCTATAGGGGGAATTGCCCTGCCCGGTAGGCCCGAGCGGCAGGATCTGCCAGACCGAAAACCCCACCGCAGCAGCCCAGTCGAGAAATCGAACCGCCTCCGGCCCGGCGTCCCCGATGCCGTGGCGCCCAGGAAGCGAGGTCGGATGGAGCAGAACCCCGGCGCGCCGGGGCGGAACCTTTTCGTCGTTCATCGCGGCGGAGTCTAGCCTTAGGACCCCTGAATGTGGCACAGTTTCGGCCCTATGCAACCGATGCCGTCCGCGCTCAGTCGGCTCCCCGAGCTGGCGCGGAACCTCTGGTGGTCCTGGAATCTGGAAGCTCGCGCGCTCTTCAAGAGCCTCGACCCGCATCTCTGGCGGGTCTCCCGCCACAATCCGGTTCGCGTCCTTCAAGAAATCACCTCCGAGGCGCTGATCGAGGGGGCGCGCCACCAGGAAACCATGATCCGCTACCGCGCGCTGCTCGAGTCGCTCGACCGCGCGATCACGGGCCGCGAGACATGGTGGCAGGCGGCATGCGGCGACCTGGGCGACAAGAAGGTCGCCTTCTTCTCCGCGGAGTACGGCATCCACAACTCGCTCCCTCTTTACGCCGGCGGCCTCGGCGTTTTGGCCGGCGACATCACGAAGGAAGCGAGCGACCTCGGCATCCCGATGATCGCGATCGGGTTCATGTATCCGCAGGGCTACTTTCGCCAGCGGGTAAACGCGGAGGGTCGCCAAGAAGAGCTCTACCAGCATATCGATCGGAAGCGCGTGGCGGTGGAGCAGGCGATGGCCCCGGACGGAACGCCAGTTCGGATCGAGCTCTCGCTTCCCGACCGCGCGCTCCTCGTGACCGCGTGGCGCGTCCGCATCGGCCGGACCGAACTCTATCTCCTCGACACCGATCTCGAGGAGAACGCGCCGTGGGACCGCGAGCTGACGGGGCGCCTCTACGGCGGCGATCAGACGACGCGGCTCTTGCAGGAGATCGTGCTCGGCATCGGCGGCGTCCGCCTCCTGCGCGCCTTGCGAATCGCTCCCCACGCCTGGCACGGGAACGAGGGGCACACGGCGCTCATGATGGTGGAGCGCGTGCGCGAGGGAATGGAAGCCGGGCTCTCCTTCGACGACTCCGTCGCGTCGGTCCGCGCCACCACGATCTTCACCACCCACACGCCCGTCTCCGCGGGGCATGACTCGTTCCCCTTCCCGCTCGTCGAGGCGCACCTCTCGCGGCTGGAGGGTTACGCCGACACCGTCATGGATGGAGAGCGCACGAAACTCCTGGCGCTCGCCTCGAACGACGAGTCGTGGGGACATGGTTTCAACATGACCGTCCTCGCCATGCACCTCGCCGCGCAGGTGAACGCCGTCAGCATGCGGCACGGCGAGGTTTCCCGGAAAATGTGGTCGAAGCTCTGGCCCGGCACTCCCGAGGCTGAGGTTCCCATTCGCTCGATCACGAACGGCGTACACGTTCCGACGTGGATCGCCGGCGACATGGACCGCCTTTTTCGGAAGTATCTCGGCGCCGACTGGATGACGCATCACGACGAGCCTGAATTCTGGAACGCGCTCGACCAGATCCCCGACGCGGCGCTCTGGCAGACACGGCGGCACATGAAGCGCGAGCTTTTGGCGTTCATCCAGCATCGCGCGCGCCATCGCTGGGCCGACGATCACGTCGATCCAGGTCAGGCCATCGCTTTCGGCGCGCTCCTGGAGCCCGATGCCTTCACGATCGGCTTCGCGCGCCGCTTCGCCACCTACAAGCGCGCCGACCTGATCTTCCGCGACCCCGCGCGCCTGCGCCGCATTCTCTACAACCGCCGCCGCCCGGTGCAGTTGGTCTTCGCCGGGAAGGCGCATCCGGCCGACGAGGCGGGAAAGGCGATGCTGCAGGCGGTCTATCGCGCGGCGCGCGATCCCGAGTTCGCGGGGCGGATCGCGATCTTGGAGGACTACGACATGCATGCGGCGCGCTGGCTGGTGCAGGGCGTCGACCTCTGGCTCAACAACCCGCGCGCCCCGCTGGAGGCGTGTGGCACGAGCGGCATGAAGGCGGGGCTGAATGGCGTGCCGAACCTGAGCATCCTGGACGGCTGGTGGGTCGAGGGACATGGCCACGGAAACGGCTGGGCGTTTGGCGACGAGGAGAATCTGGACGGCGATCACGCAGTCCAGGACGCGCGCGACGCCGAGGCTCTCTACGCCCTCCTGGAAGGGACGATCGTCCCGCTCTACTACGCGCGCGACCCTTCCGGGGTGCCCACGACCTGGCTCCGCGTGGTGCGCCGCGCCATCCAGACCGTGACGCCCCGCTTCTCCGCGCGGCGGATGATGAAGGAGTACGTGTCGACGCTCTATCGCGCGGCGCTCCAGGCGCCCGCCGGCCCGCCACCGCCAGCCGCGCACTCGGCTTCTCCGGCCGACCCCCGCCCCGCCTCGATTTAGGGTAAAGTCGGGGCCTCATGCCGTTCTCGATCGAGGCCGCCGACCTTTTCACCATCGGACTCCTGGTGCTCCTGGAGGCCGTCCTCAGCGCCGACAACGCGCTGGTCTTGGCCGTGCTCGTCCTGCCACTGCCGAGGCAGCAGCAGAAGCGGGCGCTTCAGTACGGAATCCTCGGCGCCTTTGCCTTCCGCATCATCGCGACCATCTTCGCCGCGCATCTCATCTCCTGGGCGTGGATCAAGCTCGCGGGCGGCGCCTACCTCCTCTACTTGCCCATCAAACACTTCCGGTCGCATCCGGACGAAGTGGGCGGCGTGGGGACGGTCATCAAGCCACTGCTGGGACTCTCGATCTTCTGGAGCACCGTCGTTCGCGTCGAGTTCACCGACATCGTCTTCGCCATCGACTCCATTCTGGTCGCCGTCGCCATGTCGCCGAAAGTCTGGGTGGTGATCACGGGCGGCATCCTGGGCATCATCACGATGCGGATGCTGATCGGCACCATCCTAGGCGTCGTCCGCCGCTATCCGAAGATCGTGGACGGGGCCTACGTGATCGTGGCGTGGGTCGGCGTGAAGCTCCTGATCGAATACGCGCACGCCATGCACTGGATAGGCTGGGAACTTCCGAAGTGGCTCTCCATCACGATCATGCTCCTCCTGTTCGCGGGGAGCGCGGTCTACGCGAAATGGAAGGAGGCGCCACCGGAGGACGGAAATGGACCCGGACCCGGCGCGGGACTTCCAGACCCCGCGGAGCTGTTGAAGTGAGCCGGGGAGCGCCGGGTGCCACTCGCTTGCTCCGCTCCGCCTTCGCGGTCGCACTTCTCTTCTTCGCCCCCGCTGCCCACGCCGCCCTCGAGCCGTACGAGGAGTCGGTCGATCCGCTGGCCACGACTCCCTCCACCGACGACGGCACCTTCGGCGCCTGGCATAACCCGGCGCAGTGGGGAGTGCCGGAGCGCGGGGGGTTCGATTTGGCGCTCTTCGCGACGGGCGACATCAACGACTCGGACGTCATTGCGTGGCAGGCGGGATTCGGCCGCGGTCTTGGATTCTCCGTCCGGCACCGGGATGAATTCGATGCCTATGGAGGAGTTGTCCCGCGGTACATCCCCTGGGCCGTTCCCGTCCTCCAGCCGGGATCGACTTCGCTTCCAAGTCTCACCGAATATCAGATCGGCGCCGGGAGCGGCAACGGACGCCACTTCGGCGGCTTCGCCTACCACTTCTCCGGATCGGGGAAGGGCGCGTGGCGGAGATCGAACTACCTCTCGTTCGGTGACATCTCTCGCCCCTTCCGGCAACTCTCGATCGGGGCATCGACGCGGTGGGCGCCCTCGACCGGCGACGCCGACGCGGTGTTCGACGTTGGGTTCCGACCTGACGGCACCTCACGAATCACCCTCTTCGGCGATCTTGCGATGCCGAAGGCCTTCGACTGGAACGGCAGCACCCTCGGTGTCGGCGCTTCCATTCGCCCCGTGGACGGAGTGGAACTCTCCGGACGCTGGCGGGAAAACGATCGATTCCAGTTCTCGGCAGGGGTGACCCTCGCGCGATTCGGCGCGCGGGCCACCCCGATCTATCGAGATCGCGGCGCCGCCACGTCGAACCCCGGGACTCACGGGCACCTCGGCACCTGGTACTCCTTCCGCCTCTCACCACCGCTTCGCGGCCTCGACGTCGAGCGCGGCCGCATGCGGAACCGCCGCTTCATCGAGATGGATCTCCACGGGCGCGCCGTCTACCAGTCGTCCCGCTGGTTCGACACGGAGTCGAAGCCGCTCCGCGACCTGACCGAGCAGATCCGCTTCGCCAAGGAAGACCCGACGGTCGGCGGCGTCGCCATCCGCCTCTCCGGATTCGAGGCGAACGCGGCCATGATGTGGGAACTCCGCGAGTCGCTCCTGGCGCTGAAGCGCGCGGGGAAGAAGGTCCTGATCGCCGCCGATCATCTGGATCAGCGCTCGTACTACCTCGCCTGCGTCGCCGACCATCTGGTGCTCGACCCGCTGGGCGGGCTCCTCATGCCGGGCGTCCAGGCCTCGCGCACCTACATGAAAGATTTGCTCGGCAAGATCGGGCTCGGGTTCGACGAGTGGCGCTTCTACAAGTACAAGTCCGCCATGGAGACCCTCTCGCGGACGTCCTTCTCCGATGCCGACCGCGAGCAGTTCCAGGCGCTGGTCCGCGCCTCCTACGAGGAGTTGGCCGGTGGTATCGCGGCGAGCGGCCGCATCACGCGAGATCGACTCGATCAACTGGTGAACGAGGAACCGTACGTCACGGCCTCGCGCATGAAGGAGCTTGGCCTGGTCGACGCCCTCGGCCGCTGGGAAGAGCTGGAATCTCAGGTGAAGGCGTACGGCGGCCGCGGCAAGCCACGGTCGCACGCCGCGGTGGCGGAGCGGCGCTGGAGGCCCGACGAGACGTGGGGCCCGGTGCCGACGGTCGCCCTCGTCTATCTCGTCGGCGAGTGCGCCATGGACACGGGAATCCGCGCACGCACCACCGCCCCCGCCATGAAGCGCCTGCGCGACGATCGCGACGTGCGCGCGGTGGTGTTGCGGGTCGACTCTCCGGGCGGCGACCCGATCGCCTCCGATCTCGTGGCCGAGGAGACGCGAAAGCTCCGCGCGGCGAAGAAGCCTGCGCTCGTGAGCCAGGGACGCGTGGCGGGAAGCGGCGGCTACTGGATCAGCATGGACGGCGAGACGGTGGCAACCGGCCCCTTCACGCTGACCGGCTCCATCGGAATCATCGGCGGCTGGGTCTGGAACGATGGCTTCGGGAAGAAGAGTGGCCTGACCTCGGATCACGTGCAGATCGGAAAGAGCGCCGATCTCCTGGGCGGGCTCACGGTGCCCTTCCTGGGCGCCCAGCTTCCCGAGCGAAACCTGGACGAGGGAGAGCGGCGTCAGATCCAGGGCGTCTTCGAGAGCCTCTACGGGAGCTTCACCTCACGCGTGGCCACCGGCCGCGGGCTGGAAGAAGCCCGCGTGCGCGAACTGGGCGAAGGGAGAATCTACGATGGAAGGGCCGCGGTCGAGAACCGCCTGGTCGACCGCATCGCGACGCTGGAGGAGACGATCGAGGCAGCGAAACTCCGTGCCGGCATTGCGCCAGGACGGCGCTATCGCGTCGTGGAAATTCCGCGACGGCCGCTCTTCACCCTGCCGGCCTTCTTCCCGGGAGTTCGCGCCCTTCTAGGCGCGACGGACGTGCTCCGGATGAACTCGAGCGTGCCGGCCAGGCTCTATGAAACCGGCGTGCTGCAGCGGATCATCGATCAACCGGGCCGGCCCTTGCTCCTGACTCCGGGATCGCTCCTTCCACTCGAGGAGGAACCGATCCGGTAAGGGCGCCGGCGCCCCGAGCGCCGGCCCTCACCGCGTCACGGCTCCATGAATACTACCGTCGGTCTCGCCTACCTTCTCGTCGCCGGGCTCGTGATCCTCCTCGGCATCGTGATCCTGCGCGAGGCGCCGCGAGAGCGGGCCAACCGCGCCACGGCGCTCATGCTCTTCTTCGCGGGTCTCGGTTCCGGCCTCGGCGCGGTCGGCTTCATCCTGGAAGGCGTGGGGGCGGCCAAGCAAGGTTCGAACGACCTGCTCCGCTCATTCAACTATCTCTGGGAACTCTTCTTTCCGTCCCTTCTCTACTTCGCCAGCGTCTTCCCGCAAGAAAACCGCTTCTACCGGCGCATTCCGTTCGGATCGCTCCTGATCTTCGGGCCGCACGTCTTCCATCTCCTCTTCATGATTCTTCTGGGGCAAGGCGCGCTCTGGGGAGGGATCCTGGCGAACGTGGCGCAGGTGACGGCGGGCCGCGTCCTCATCTCCGCGCTACGGCTTCCCGTGGAACTCATCATCCAGTTCCACCAGATCCTCTTTTCGCTGGTGGATCTCTTCTACATCGTGGCGGCGCTCACGATCCTCTTCCTCTCCTACCGCGGCGCCACGAATTCGCGGATTCGAAATCAGCTCCGCGCCATCTTCTATGGGCTGACCTCGTGCGCCAGCCTCTACGCGGCGGCCATTCCGATTCCGACCCTCCTCAACCATCCCTTGTCGCCGGTGATTCGCTCTTCGCTCATCGTCGGCGCTCTGATTCTCGGTTCCGGCGGCATCGCGTACTCGATGGTTCGGTATCGCTTCCTCGACGCGAACCTGATCGCGCGAAAGTCGATTCTCTACACCCTGACGTCCGGCTTCCTCCTGATCGTCTACACGACGATCGTGAAGCAGCTCGATTCCTACCTCGAGACGGTGCACGG
The DNA here is from genome assembly GCA_031397435.1 of Candidatus Eiseniibacteriota bacterium. Taxonomy (GTDB): domain Bacteria; phylum Eisenbacteria; class RBG-16-71-46; order SZUA-252; family SZUA-252; genus SZUA-252. The sequence continues at coordinate 10,183 of JANNMC010000164.1, read as the reverse complement.
CTTCGACACGACGATCTTCCAGACCGCCGTGCTCCTTCTGGCGCTCATCCTCTTTCAGCCTATCTTCTCGTGGCTGGACGAGATGCTCGATCGCTGGTTCCTCCGCGACAAGGGCGACTACCGAGCCCTCTTGCGCCGTACGTCGAGCGAGATCTTGACGGTGCTCGACCTCGAGCAACTGACCGAGAACATCGTCACGACGCTGCGCGAGGCGATCCCCGCCCGGACCACCGTCCTCCTCTTGACGCCGGAGCGGAGCGCGCCGGTCGTGCGCGGATTCGGCGGCGGCGTGGACGTGGCGCGCCTGGCGGCGATCCCGAGGCTCACGCTGGCCCGGCTCCTTGAAGGAGCTGAACTCCTCCGACAGGAGGAGATTCCGGCCCTGGCGGCGGAGCGGGAACTGGAAGTAGAGGCGGCCGCGCTGCTGGAGACCCTTCCGTTCGTATTGATTCCCCTTCGCCATGGTGAGGACTTCCTGGGGCTCATCGCGCTGGGACGGAAGATCACCGAGACGCGCTACAAGGCGGAGGAGCTGAGCCTGCTCCAGACGCTGGCCAATCAGACGAGCGTGGCGGTCAAGAACGCCCTTCTCTATCGCGAGAGTATCGCGATGTCGATTTTGGAGGAGGAGCTGGTGGTGGCGCGGCGCATCCAGCGCCAGTTTCTCCCCGCCTCGCTCCCCCAGACGCAGCGCTACGGGATGGCCGCGCTCAATCTCCAGACCAAGCAGGTCGGAGGCGATTACTACGATCTGGTCGAACTGGGCGACGGACAGTTCCTGGTGGTGATCGTCGACGTGGCGGGAAAGGGGATTCCGGCGGCGCTGCTCGCGTCCATGGTGCAGGCGTCCATTCGGACACAGGCCGATTTGGCGAATCCTGTAAGCCGAATTATGACGCGGCTGAACCGCCTGGTGCACGACGCGACGCCCGAAGACCGGTTCGCGACCTGCTTCCTGGCGCGGATCGGGGGCGATCGGTCGACGGTCCAGTACGCGAACGCGGGCCACAACTACCCGCTCGTCCTTCCCGCCGCGGGCGGGTGGCGCTATCTGGAAGAGGGCGGAATCCCGCTCGGCATCACCCCGGGCTTCGAGTATGGCGAGACGGCCATGTCGCTCGCGCCCGGCGACTCGCTTCTCCTCTACACCGACGGCATCACCGACGCACGGAATCTCGAGGGAGAGGATTACGGAGAAGAACGGCTGATCCGGCTGGCGGAACGACTCCCCCGGGATCTCACGGCGGATGAAATTGTGCGAACGGTGGCCGACGAAGTCTCCCGTTTCACCGCCGGGGCCGAGCAGGCGGACGACATTACCTTGGTGGCCCTGAAGGCACTCGCGGTGCTAGAGTAAACCCATGGGCGGCGACCTGACTTCCCCGTCCCCGAACGGGACCGACACCATCCGCCTCACCATCGGGAGCCGCCTCGAGCTCCTGTCGATGGTGCATGCCCTCATCTCTCAGATGGCCCGCCAGTACGAGTTGAACGAAGACCTCGAGAACGCCCTCCTCATCGCCGTCATCGAAGCCGGCACCAACGCCATCCAGCACGGCAACTGTTTCGCCGAGGACAAGAGCGTGGAGTTTGAGTTCGTCGTGGGGTCGGGCGAGATCGTCGTCACGGTGGACGACTTCGGGACGGGATTCGATCCGAGCAAAGTGGACGATCCCACCGATGAGTCGACACTCTTGAACCCGCACGGCCGCGGGCTCTATCTCATGCGGGAGTTGATGGACGACGTCAGTTTCGACGTCCGACTCGACCACGGCACCAGGATTCTGCTTCGGAAGTCGCGCGTCAACGCGACGGCCTGACCGCTTCCTCGCGCGGCCGCAGGTGCTCCAGCGTCCGCCGCACCGCCGGAAAGATCTCCTCGAACGCCGCGAGTACCCTCGGATCGAAGTGCGTTCCGGTATTCCGCTTCAATTCCGCCAGGGCATCATGCTCGGAGAGCGCCTTCCGGTAGGGCCGATCCGACGTCATGGCATCGAACGCGTCCGCCACCGCCATGATTCGCGCCTCGATCGGAATCCCCTCCCCCTTTAGCCCGTCGGGATAACCGGTCCCGTCGAAGTGCTCGTGGTGCGAACGGACGCCGGGAAGGAGCGGGTGGAGAAGCGCGATGGGACGGAGGATGCTCTCGCCGATCTGGGGGTGGAGATCCATCTTCTCCTTCTCCCCCTGACTCAGCCGCTCGCGCTTGTGCAAGATTCCCTCGTCCACCGCGATCTTGCCGATGTCGTGTACCAGGCAGGAGCGATGGATCACGTCGAGCGTCTCGGAGGGAAGCCCCAGCTGCTTTCCGATCGCCTCGCTGTACGCCGCCACGCGGACCGAATGACCCTCGGTGTAGGGGTCCTTCGCTTCGATCGCCATGGTGAGCGACACGATGACGCTCATGAAGAGACCCTCGAGCTTCGCGCGCTGCGCGTCCTCGAGGATCGCCACGCCCGCCATCGTCGCCAGAGACTGGAGTCCCGCGGCGTGCTCCGCGCCGAAGCGGAACGGCGTGGTGTGATTCAGGAGGAGCGCGCCGATCGGCTCGCCATGCGCGCGGATCGGGGCGAGGGCGCCTCCGGCCATTCCCGCCGCCAGAAGAAACTCGCGAGCCCACGGCGTCTTCTGGCGTCGGTGGAAGAGAACCACTTCATCGCGGCGGAGGAGTTCGTCCAGGAGCTGGCACGACGGGCCGGCAAGCGTGAACTCCGACCACTCTTGCAGAACTCCCTGCACGTGGCGGAAAACGTACTCGCCCGGACGGACGCGCGTGAGGACGGCGACACCCTCTGGCTGCAGCAGTTGTTCCTCGCCGTTCGCGACGTGCCTCAGCGACGATGTCCCCTCGTGGAATGGCTCCAGCGATCGGGCGACGTCGTTCAGCCCGCGGAGCAACGCGAGCGCCGTCGGTAGGGACCGAGCGTCGACGGATGCGGCGGCGGGTGCATGGGCGTGCGTGGTGCGCTTCGTCTCGGTCGCCATCGCCTCTTCGGGGCCGGAGCAAGCAGCCCCGTGCCAGGGGGTTACGGGTCAGGAAGTGAATGTGCGAGGGTTCCCCTCCATGTTCCCCCTGCTGGGGAATGGTTCGGCAGGAGGCGGGGCGACATTTAGCCGGAGTCGCGAGTGGCGAAGTCGGCGGAGGGCGCCACGGGGCCGCATGGCCCTGCAGCGCCGCCCCTAGCCGAGCGCCGGGAGGTAGCGGGAGAGGAAGGAGACGAAGTGCCTGAATACGTTCGTGACGAGCGCGAGTCCAAAGACGATGAGGATGACGCCGCTCACGATCTCAATCGTCCGGAGCGAGCTGCGCAGCTTTTTCGACGCCGCGAGGAACGAGTTCATCCCGAGCGACGCGAGGAAGAACGGGATGCCGAGACCCAGCGAATAGACACTGAGGAGCAGGATGCCGGTGCCCGTCTTCTCGGAGGTGCTGGCGTAGAGGAGGATGGAGGCCAGAATCGGCCCGATGCAGGGCGTCCATCCGGCCGCGAACGTGATCCCCACGAGGACCGAGCCAAGGAGCCCCAGCGGCTTCGAGGTCATCCGGAACTTCGCCTCGCGCGAGAGCGCCGCGATCTTGAGCACGCCCGTGAGATAGAGCCCGAAGAGAATGATCAGGACGCCGCCCACCTGGCGAAGCAGGTCCTGGTACTCGCGGAGGAACTTGCCGGTCGCCGTGGCCGTCGCGCCGAGCGCGATGAAGACGAGGGAGAAGCCGAGGATGAACGCCAGCGAGTGGAGGATGGTGAGCCGGCGGATGCGGCCGGTCTTGTCCTCGGTGGTCAGCTCGTCGAACGAGACGCCGGTGATGAAGGTGATGTAAGACGGCACCAGCGGCAGCACGCAGGGCGAGGCGAACGACACCAGCCCGGCAAGGAACGCCGCGAAAAGCGAGACCTGAGTCGCTTCGGTTTCAAACATGCTAGGAGGTAGCCGCCAGGAGCGGCGCGATCGTCGCCTCGAAGACTTCGGGCGGCGTGAAGCCGACGAAGCGCTTCACGATCTTCCCCTGGCGATCAATGACGAACGTGGTCGGAATCGAATTGACGCCGCCGAACGCCTTCGCCACCTCGTCGGCGTTGAGAAGCATCGGGTAGTTCACGTTGTACTCCTCGGCGAATGGCGCCACGTCCTTGGCCCCGCCGGCGTCGAGCGAGAGCCCGACGATCACGAGCCCTTGATCGCGATACTTCGACTGGAGCTGCACGAAGTGCGGAACCTCGTCGCGGCAGGGTGGGCACCAGGTGGCCCAGAAATCGACAATGACGACCTTGCCCGCGAACGCGCTGCTGGAGACGGTCTGGCCGGTGAGATCGGCGAGTTCGTACGCCGGGGCCGGAGAGCCGATCTCGCCCTTGCCGATGGGCGCGGGAGCGGCGGCCGTGCCGTCGGAGGAGGTTTTGGCGCCGCCACCGCAGCCGGAGCCGATCAGGATCAGGGCGAACGCGCTGGCCGTGGCCAGACGGGAGACAACGGGTAGGCAGTTCATCGGTTTTTGGACTCCTTGAGACTGGCGGCTTGCGGCCAACGGGCTCGGTAACGCCTATAGACAGTACCGATCCCACTTCGCAGGCGTCAAGGGCGACGCCACGCAGTATCAAACCCCGCGGACGTCAGACTTTATCCATGATTCCGAGTCTCGCGGCCCCATCAAGCGAAGAGCCCGGCTCCTTGCGGGGGCCGGGCTCTCTCGTTGCAACGGGGAGCGAGGACTACAAGATTGGGTAGTACTCGTTCAGTTCGTAATCGGTGACCTGGGTGCGATAGCGGTCCCACTCGATCCGCTTGTTCACGATGAACTTCTCGAAGACGTGCTCGCCCAGGGTATCGCGGACCAGTTTCGACTTCTCGAGCGCGTCGACCGCGTCGCTCAGGCTTCCCGGAAGCGACTCGATGCCGTGCTTTTTCCGCTCTTCGGAGTTCATCTCGTAGATGTCCTCCTCGACAGCGGCGCGGAGCGTGTAGCCCTCTTCGACGCCGCGGAGACCGGCCGCGAGCATCACCGAGAAGGCGAGGTACGGATTGCACGCCGGATCGGGGCAGCGAAGCTCGATGCGCGTCGCCTTCTCCTTGCCGGGCTTGTAGATCGGAATCCGGATCAGAGCCGAACGGTTCCGCTGCGCCCAGGCGATGTAGACCGGCGCCTCGAATCCGGGGACGAGCCGCTTGTACGAGTTGACCCACTGGTTCGTGATCGCGGCGATCTCCCGCATGTGCTTCAGGAGGCCCGCCAGATAGGAGCGCGCCATCTTCGAGAGGTGCTGCTTGTCCTTCGCGTCGTGGAAGAGGTTCTTCCCCGCCTTGAAGAGCGACTGGTGGACGTGCATCCCGCTTCCGTTCTGGCCGTAGACCGGCTTCGGCATGAACGAGGCGTAATAGCCGCCCTGGCGCGCCATCTCCTTCACGACGTAGCGGTAGGTGATCGTCTGGTCCGCCATCTTGAGCGCCTCGGAATAGCGGAGGTCGATCTCGTGCTGGCTGTGCGCCACCTCGTGGTGGGCCGCCTCGACCTGAATCTCCATCGCCTGGAGCGCCTCGACCGTCCGGCTGCGCAGCTCGGTGCCGATGTCGTCCGGGACCTGGTCGAAGTAGCCGGCCGTGTCGAGTAGCGTGCGGTCCTTGTTGCTCTTGAAGTAGAAGTACTCGAGTTCCGGTCCCAGGTAGGCCGTCATCCCCTGCTTGTCGAGCTTCTTCACCAGGCGCTTCAGCACACCGCGCGGATCGCCCGGGTAGGGGGTACCGTCCGGGTTGAGCACGTCGCAGATGAGGCGGCCGACCGGCTCGTCGTTCACCTTCCACGGGAGAAGCTGGAACGTGGCGACGTCCGGCATGGCGATGAGATCGCTCTCATAGATGCGGGCGAAGCCTTCCACGGAGGAGCCGTCGATACCGGCGCCTTCCGCGAGGGCGGTGGCCAGCTCGTGGCGCGTGATCGACACGGCCTTCAACTGACCGAGAATATCGACGAACCAGAGCTGAATGAGCTCCACGTCGCGGTCTTCGCAGAACTTCACGACGTCCTTGGCGGTCTTGATGCTTTCCATCCTTACGTGGGTCCTTTCGCTGGGGGTCGCAGGGGCGGAACTGGTGGCGCGGTGCTCAAATGCCATTGCCTACGATAGGGGGCTGAGAGGCGGCGCGTCAAGATTCCTCGAAGGTCTTGCAACCATCGCCACGGCATACGGTTACGGTGTGTCGAGAGTCTCGTCGAGCCGTGCCGGATGGCGTTGCTATATCTGTTAGATATATACTCGCTCCATGCGCACCGCTCGGACAACTCCTTTCGCGCTGCTCGGGATGCTCACCCTCGGCCCGCGCTCCGGTTACGAACTTCGGCGTGAACTCTCCGAGAACGCGGGCACCTTCTGGAGCGAATCGTACGGCCAGATCTACCCCGCGCTTCGCGAACTCTCCCGAAAGGGGCTTGCCCGGCGCCATGCCGCGCGTCGTCCGGGCGGCCCCGCGCGCTATCTCTACGAGATCACCCCCAAGGGCCGCGACGCGCTCCGCCGCTGGCTTACCGAGCCTCCACGAACGGCCCCTCCGCGAAACGAGTTGCTGCTGAAGCTCTTCTTCAGCGATCGGGACGCCGTGGACGCCCCCGCGATCTGGGCGCGCTCCCTCCTGGCGGAAGAGACCGAGCGGCTCCGGCACGTTCGCCGGATGAAGGAGCAGCTCCCGCGCGGTCCGCATCACCAACGCAGCATCCGTTTCTGGATGATGACCCTGGAGTACGTCGAGCGGCAGTCCGAGGCCACGGTGGCCTGGTGCCAGCGGACGATCTCCACCCTCGACCTCATGCAGGAGGCGCTGGCCCGCCGCCGCACGGCGGCGCAGCGGCGCTCTCCGCTGGAGTGACGCCATGAAACATTTTCGGAAAACGCTGACCATGAACGTCCCGGCCAGGATGGACTTCGTGAACATCACGTCGCAGGTCAATGCCGCGCTCCAGGAGAGTGGCATCCGCGAGGGGCTCTGCCTGGTGAACGCCATGCACATCACGGCCAGCGTCTTCATCAACGACGACGAGCCCGGGCTTCACGAGGACTACAAGCGGTGGCTGGAAAAACTAGCTCCATTCGATGCCAGCCCCGTTCGCTATCACCACAACCGAACCGGCGAAGACAACGCCGACGCTCACCACAAGCGCCAGATCATGGGACGCGAGGTGGTAGTGGCCATCACGGCGGGGAAACTCGATTTCGGACCCTGGGAGCAGATCTTCTACGGGGAGTTCGATGGGAAGCGGGCGAAGCGGGTGCTGGTCAAAATCATCGGGGAGTAGGATTTGGCATGGCCCGTGCATTCCTGGTGCTTGTTGCGTGAGGCGAACAACTTGACCGACCTTTGCATTCGCCCCCGTGGCGAAACACAACGTGATCGGAGCAGAAACATGCACGAAGCGATTCGTATCACCCGGTCGGCAGCGCGATTCCTTCTTCTAGCCGGGCTGGTGCTGACCTCCACGCCCGCCTTTGCCGACTCGAACGCCGCTGATGAGGCGCCAGGCCTCGACGATGTCGTCTTCCACGACGGCTCCTCGTGGTTGGTCATCCGGATGATGGCCGGATCGGTGGATGGTCCTGGCGGCGGAATGACGGCGACCGCTCGGCTGAAGGGAGACCTGGGTGGGCCGAAGACCTACTTCATTCTCGGCGGCGCCGCCAGCGAACTCAAGATCTCCATCGCACGCCCGCGATTCCGCTTCGCTTCGGACGAGGGGACGGCGCGCCGCGTGCAGCTGGCCCAGTTCGAGGTGAAGGACGAGACTCGCCGCACGACTGTCCAAATCGGCAAGGGCCCGATCGTGTTCAAGCGGGGCTCCGAACTCGAGGTGACCAGGGTCTCGGATGGACTCTGGGAGGTCAGGCCGAAGAAGACGCTACAGCCGGGCGAGTACGCGCTGGTTCTCTCCGAGGCGGACCCGGTCGCCGACTTCACGATCGTGGATCGCGGCTACTAGCGCTTTCGCCGCACCATGGCGGGATCACTGTGCCAGATCGCGTAGCGCATTTCTGTATCGTGCAAGAAACGTCTCCGCCACCCCCATCGTCACTGCGAAATTCGGGGAATACGGCATCAGCCGGAATCCTCCTAGCGCTTCGGTGAGAAAGACCGCGTCCCCCTCCCGCACATGGAGCGCTCGCGTGATCTGAGCTGGCAACGCCACCCCGAGCGAGTTCCCCACCTTCCGAACCTTCAGCCTGATCATGGCGATATCCTCCGTTGATACGGATGTTTGGAGATCTCGGTCAGTGCGACCGGTGGCCTGGAGGTAGGAGCGCGCCGCAGCACCGCTACAGCTTCGTCCGCTCCGAGAGCAGGAGTGTCGACGCCAGATGCTCCGCGATCTCCAGGCGAGAGACCGCCTGATCCACCGTGTCGCCCACGGTCAGGGCACCGTGGTTTCGCATCAGAATCAGATTGGGAGCGCCGAGCGGCGCCATCACTGGAATGCCGGGCACCACCGTCTTTCGCGCCGACCCCTCACCCATCAGTGCCAGGCCCACCGCGTTCGCCAGTGCCTCGCTTCCCGAAGGGTGATACGGCACGAGCGCGATCGGCCCGATGAACGCGCGCGCCTCGTCGAAGGCGGCGAAGTTCGGCAGCTCCCCACGAAGTCCGAACGCGGTAAGCGCCATGGGATGCGCGTGAACGACCGCTTCCACGTCATCGCGCGCGCCGTAGGACGCCAGGTGGACGCGATGCTCGGTGGAGGCCGCTTCTCGGGAGGGGGAGTCTTCCGGCTCGACCAGCGCGATCTCCACGAAGTCGCGCGGCGTCAGCTCGCCCTTCCTCCGTCCTCGTCGGGTGATGACGATGGAGAAGGGATCGAAGCGGGCGCTCAAATTCCCCTCGGTCGCCACCACCACCATGCTGCGGCGCTCGAGAACCACCCCCGCGCGGATCAACTCGTGGCAGAGCGCGATGCGCACCGCGCGGCGCCGTGCCGCGGCCGCGCCCTTGCTGGTGCCGCCGCCGATGCCGCGGCGCTCTGGATCGTTATTCTCGGGGTGCCCCAGCCCATCGGGTGGGCCGCCCGGCTTATTCGGACTCATCGAGCGCTCCACTCTCCAGTGCCAGCAACGCGGCGGGAAGCGCGTCGCGAATGTCGCCCGCCATCAGCCCGCGCCGCCCCTTTCGCCGCACGGCCACGTCTCCCGCCAAGCCGTGAACGTAGCACCCCACGGCCGCCGCCTCGGGAGGATCCATTCCCTGCGCCAGCAGCCCCGCGATCGTTCCGCTCAGGACATCTCCCGCGCCGGCGGTTGCCATGCCAGGGTTTCCGCTCGCGTTGACCAGGACCGGCTCCCCGGGAACGACCGTCATCATCGGGACGCTCTTCAGGCAGACGATCGCGCCGGAATCGGCGGCGAATTTTCGTGCCCAGGCCGCCGGATCGCGCGCCACGTCGGCGATCGACTTACCGCTCAACCGTGCCGCCTCGCCGTAGTGCGGTGTCACGATCAGCGGGCCGCGCTCGCGGCGAACCGGATGACCCTCGAAGGCGTTCAATCCATCAGCGTCCAGGATCAGCGGTCCGTCCAGGAGGCCCAGCAGCGCGCGCGCCAGCGTCTCGCTCTCGGGGTGGCGCGACATGCCGGGGCCCAGGACCACCACGTCGGCGCGCATCGCCTCGGCCAGGATGGCATCGCCGGCGCCGGCAGCAAGCGTGCGGGCGGCCGTTTCGGCAACCCCGCGCTTCACCACCTCGGCGACGCGCGATTCGAGAATGTCGACGCAGGAGTGCGGCACGCACGCCACGACGTATCCCGCCCCGGCGCGATAGGCCGACTCGGTCGCGAGCGCCACCGCGCCCATCATGCCGGCGCTCCCCCCGATGAAGAGAACACGGCCAACCGTTCCCTTGTGCGCGTCGGCGGGGCGATGCGGCAGGAGCGGGCGCGCCCACTCCCCGCTCGTGAGGAGATGGCTGGGACGCTGCCCCGCGATCAACTCCCGCGGAAGACCGATGTCGGCGACGATCAGACGTCCCGCGCGCTCGCGTCCCGGCTCGAGGGAGAGTCCCGCTTTCGGCAGTGCGAGCGTGACGGTCACCTCGGCGCGAATGCAGGGCGACTCCGCGTGCCCGGTCGTGGCATTCACGCCCGAGGGGATATCGATCGCGACGATCGGCTTCTCGGCACGAAGCGCGCACTCGATGGCGGCGGCGATCGCACCG
>JANNMC010000311.1:0-1606 GCA_031397435.1 Candidatus Eiseniibacteriota bacterium | reverse complement strand
GATGAAGCGCGTGGGCGCGCCCTTCACGCTGAAGCGGCCTTCGTCCAGGTCGAGATCGTCGGTCGTCACCTCGAGCATCTTTGCGGCGACCTTCATCATCTTCTCGCGGATCTCGCCCGCCGCGATGTTCACCGCGGAGCCGCCCATGATCACGCTGCGCGAGCTGTAGTTTCCAAGGCCGTACGGACAGGTGTCCGTGTCGCCTTGGATCACCTTGATGTTTGCGATGTCGATTCCGAGCATGTCGGCGGCGATCTGCGCCATCGCGGTCTCGTTCCCGGAGCCCGGCGACGTAACGCCCGTGAGCACCGTGACCTGCCCGGATGGATTCACGCGCACCGTCGCGCCGTCGTAGCCGCCGAGCAGCGTCGAACGCGGCATCGAGCAGCCTTCGGGCGTGAGCTCCTGCCCGATGCCGATGCCGATGAAGCGGCCTTCCTTGCGCGCCTCCGCTTGGAGCGCGGGAAAGTTCTGGTAGTCGATCATTTCGAGTACGCGCTTCATGGCCTTCGGGTAGTCGCCGCTGTCGAGGATCGCGCCCGACACCTGAGCGTACGGGAACGCGTCCGGCGGGATGTAGTTCTTGAGGCGCACCTCCGCGCGATCGAGCTGGGTCGATTCCGCGACGCGGTCCATGATGCGGTCCATCAGGAACGAAGCCGCTTCCTTCCCGTAGCCGCGGTAGGCGTTCCATGGGCACTTGTTGGTGACGACTGAGAACAGCTGAACGCGGTTGTTCGGGATCTTGTAACAAGTCGGGATGCAGAAAGCCGTCACGAACGACTGGCCCCAGCCGCACAGCGCAGCGGGCGCGCCGACGTCGGCGATCACTTTTGCTCGCAGGCCGGTGACGGTTCCGTCCTTCAGGTAGGCGACCTCGTAGTAGAGCCGCTCTTCGCGAGCGTGACCGCCGACGAGCAAGTCCTCGGTGCGCTCGGCGACGAACTTCACCGGACGCTCGAGCTTGCGCGCCAGGTACGCCACGAGTGGCTCTTCCTGGAACGTCGGGATCTTGAGGCCGAACCCGCCGCCGACGTGCGGCTGAATGACGCGGATCTCGGTCTCGGGAATGCCGAGGGTCTCGGCCAGGAACACGCGCAGAGGGTGCGGGTTCTGGGTAGACGCCCAATACGTCAGGGCCTTCTGATACGGGTCGTAGGTCGCCACGTACGCGCGCGGCTCGATCGCGGCCCCGGTGTAACGCTGCTGCTTGACCACACCCTCGAACGTGCCGTCCGCATCGGCGAACGCCTTATCGACGTCGCCGGATCGGAAGTCGCGCGTAACGAGAATGTTGTCGCCCCAAGTCGACTCGACGAGTGGCGAATCGGGGAGCATCGCGAGCTCGCAGTCGTGAACGATCGGCAGCGTCTCATAATCCACGGCGACGAGATCCGCCGCCTTACGCGCCGTGTACTTGTCCTCGGCGACGACAGCGGCCACGGCTTCGCCGACGAAGCGAACCTTGTCGGACATCAAGGCCCACCACTGGTAGCCCTTGGCGCCCATGGCGGCCGTGTCGTAGGCCTCCATGATCGGGTTCATGTTCGCCTTGATCTCTTCGCCCGTAATCACATAGACGACACCCGGCACCGCTTCGGCCGCG
>JANNMC010000114.1:0-20235 GCA_031397435.1 Candidatus Eiseniibacteriota bacterium | reverse complement strand
ATCCCGCCCAGGAGGTTCTTCTCGGGAATGCGGCAGTCCTCGAAGTGGAGTTCCACGACGGGAACGCAGCGGATTCCCATCTTGTCCTCCACCTTGCCGATCCGGAATCCGGGCGTCCCCTTATCCACGATGAAGGCGGAGATGCGCCGTGACTTGGAATTCGGATCGCTGACCGCGAACACGGTGTAGATGTCGGCGGCGCCGCCGTTCGTATTCCACTTCTTCTCGCCGTTCAGCACCCAGTGGTCGCCATCCCGGACCGCGCGCGCATGAAGGCTGGCGGCGTCGCTCCCCGCGAATTTCTCGGAGAGGCCGAAGGAGATCAGTTTCTCCCCCTTGGCGATCGGCGGTAGGTAGCGCTTCTTCTGATCGTCGGTGCCGCCGACCAGGATCGGAAAGCTCCCGAGCGCGTTCACGGCGTAGAGCACGCCGACACCGCCGCAGGCGCGGGAAAGTTCCTCCACGCAGATGCAGAGATCGAGGACGCCGCCGCCGGACCCGCCGTACTCCTTTGGAATCCAAACTCCCATGAGGCCGGCCTCGGCCAACGCTTCCTTCACCTCCCACGGATATTCTTGAAGCCGGTCGTATTTCGCGGCGAGCGGGCGGACCACCTTTTCGGCGACCGCGCGCGCGCGCTCACGCCACATGAGATTCTGCTCGCTCAGGAATCCAGCCAAGGGTGGCCTCGCTTGCATGAAGTAGAGGGTTGAGACGCCCGCCGACCCCAGAGGCGGCGGGGGGAACCCCGATTATTCCCGATGGCGCTGGGCTTTGCCACCCCGAGTTTGGGTTCCTAGGGGGCGCCCGGGGGTGACGAAAGGATTACCTTCGAGGAACATTCGCCAGGGGACTCGGTCGTAGGGCGGAGCCGCGGTCTGACATCCGATCCTCGGCGAGGTGGCCACGGCCCCATCGGAAACCGTCTCTCCCTCCTCGATCCAGATGACCCGTCCGCGGAGATCCTCACGGTTCTGCCGGAGGTCGAGACCGAGTGCCTGACAGAGCTTTGCGGGTCCGCTCATGAGGAGGTGGGGGCGATCGGTGCCCCGGGCCGAGGCCATCCGCGGCAGACCATCGAGCGGTTCGGCGGCGCGGATCAGCACGGCAGCCGGGAATCCCTCTCGCTCGGCCACGGCGTTCAGGAGGTGATGCATGCCGTAGGTGAGATAGACGTAGGCAATCCCCGGGGGTCCGTACATCACCTCGGTGCGCGGCGTGCGGCCCGCGCGAGCATGGCATGCCTTGTCCGCCTCCCCCACATAGGCCTCGGTCTCCACGATTCGGCCGCGGAGGATCTCGCCGCCGGGCAACCGTCGCGCCACGATCGACCCGAGGAGGTCGCGCGCCACCGTGAGCGTGGGGCGCGCATAGAAGGAGCGGGGGAGCGGACGGGGCATGGCTCCATTGTAGTAGAATCGGCGGATGCCCCGCGCTGATGGAAGAAGAGGCCCCGGCCTTGGACCGCGCCTCGTTCTCTTTCTAACCGTCTTCATTCACCTGCTCGGCTTCGGGCTCCTCCTCCCGGTCCTTCCCTACTACGCGAAGACCTACGGTGCGGGCGGGCTCGTGGTCGGGCTCCTGTCGGCGTCTTTCTCGTTCTTCCAGTTTCTCTTCGCGCCGGTCTGGGGACGCCTCTCGGATCGTGTCGGCCGCCGTCCGATTCTCCTCGGCAGCCTGATCGTCACGTCGGCCTCCTACCTCGTCTTCGGATTCTCCCACTCGCTCTGGCTCCTCTTCGTCTCGCGCATCGTCGCGGGGATCGCCGGCGCCGTCCTGCCGACCGCTCAGACCTACATCGCCGACACGACGTCGCCCGAGGAGCGAACGAAGGGGATGGGAATGATCGGCGCGGCGCTTGGTCTCGGCTTCACGTTCGGGCCCGCCATCGGCGGAGCGCTGAGCCACTGGGGTTACTCGGTCCCGGCCTTCGCCTCGGCCGGGTTCGCATTGATCGCGGCGATCCTCGCCTTCTTCCTGCTGCCGGAGTCGCTCTCGCCCGAGGCGCGCGAGGCCGCCGCCGTGAAACGCCGCGAGCGTCCGGGGCTCACCGTGGCGTTCACCGACGCCTTCGCCCGGCCGACGGTGAGGCCGGTGCTGCTGCTCTACTTCATTGGCACGCTCTGCTTCGCGGGGCTCGAGGCGACGTTCGCCCTCTTCGGGCACGATCGCTATGGACTCAGCGCCATGAACGTCGGCTACCTGCTCGCGTACATGGGGGTCCTGGCCGTGGTGATGCAGGGGGGGCTGGTAGGGAGATTGGCGCGACGCTTCGGGGAGCCGCGCCTGGTGCGAACCGGCTTCCTCCTCCTGGCGGCCGGCATGCTGGCCGCGGGCGGAGCGCCACCCTTCTCCTGGCTCCTCGTGGCGCTTGCTGGCGTGGCGCTCGGGAACGGGCTCTCCAGTCCCTCGCTCGCGGGGCTCGTTTCCATCGCCACGGTGGCCGGCGAGCAAGGGAGCGTGCTCGGCGTCTACCAGGCTCTCGGGAGCCTGGCGCGAACCATCGGTCCGTTCCTGGGCGGGCTCGCCTTCGACACGCTGGGGCCGACGTCGCCGCTCTGGATCGGGGGCATCATCCTGGCGCTCGCGTCGTTCCTGGCGGGGTCGCTGCCGCGGAGGCAATCGCCAGCGATGGAGGCGACAACCGCCACCTCGGAGCCCATACCACCACCGTTCAAACCGTGAGCAATGGAAAAGGGGGCGCTTGGTGGCGCCCCCTTTTTCCGACTTCCGTTCCGACCCGGCCGGTTACTTCCCGATCGCCTTCTTGATGCTGGTGCGGAACTTCTCCAGCCCGTCCGCGATCTCCGTCTTGCTGATGATGAGCGAGGGACGGAAGCGGATCGACTGCGGGCCGCAGCCGAGGACCACCACGCCCTCTTCGTAGGCTTTCGCCGTGATCTTGTCGCGCAGGGCGCCGTCGCGGAGATCGAAGGCGCACATGAGGCCCTTGCCGCGCGCGTTCATGACGTGCTCCGGGAACTCCTTCGCGAGCGACTCCAGGCCGGCCAGCAACTCCGCCCCGCGCTCCGCGGCGTTCGCGACCAGATTCTCCTCCGCCATGATCTCGAGATAGCGCTGGCAACGGGCCATGTCGACCAGGTTGCCGCCCCAGGTGGAGTTGATGCGGCTGGAAGTGTGGAAGACGTTCTCCTTCACGTCCTCGATCCGGTCGGTCGCGATGAAGCCGCAGACCTGGGCCTTCTTGCCGAAGGCGACCATGTCGGGACGGATGCCGTAGTGCTCGTGCGACCAGAACTTGCCCGTGAGTCCGAATCCGGCCTGCACTTCGTCGAAGACCAGCATGGCTTCGTACTGATCGGCGATCCGGCGCAGTTCCTTGAAGAACTCGGGACGGAAGTGGTTGTCGCCGCCCTCACCCTGGATCGGCTCGAGGATGATCGCCGCGATGTCGTCCTTGTGCGTCTCGAACGCGCGCTCTATCTGCGCGATCGCAAGCTTCTCGCGGGCCGCGACGTCGGCGGTACGCTCCGGCGTCAGCGGGAACACGGCCTTCGGATTCGACACGCGCGGCCAGTCGAACTTCGGGAAGTAGGCCGTCTTCCGCGGGTCGGTCGTGTTGGTGAGCGTCAGGGTGTAGCCCGAGCGGCCGTGGAACGCCTGCTCGAAGTGGAGGACCTTCATGCCGCGCTCCTCGCGATAGCCGCGGGCGAAGTTCTTCCGCACCTTCCAGTCGAACGAGGCCTTGAGCGCGTTCTCGACGCCCAGCGTGCCGCCCGCCACGAAGAAGGCATGCTTGAAAACCGGCTCCATCGTGTGGCGCGCGAAGGTCTCCACGAACTCCGCCATCTCGGTCGTGTAGACGTCGCTGTTCGTCACGTTGTGAAGGGCCGTCTTGAGAAGGCGCGCCTGGAACTCGGGCGTCTTCATGCCCGGGTGGTTCATGCCGAGCGGGTTCGAGGCGAAGAAGGAGAAGAAATCCATCAGCTTCTTCTGGCCCCGCGAGTCGTGGAGCCAGATGCCCTGGCTCTTGTCGAGGTCGAGGACAAAGTCGAAGCCGTCGGCGAGCATGTGCTTCGCCAAGGTCGCGTGGACCTGGTCGGGCGTCACGTGGACGCTGTTGCTGGTGCTGGTCGGATTCATGGGCGCTCCTCTCCGGTTCTGGTCGTGCTGCGGGGGTTGACAACGAAGGGGCGGTGGCCCCGGTTTCAATCGAGCTTCAGGCGGCGTTGCTCCTTGGCGGTCGCCAGGACCATCACCGTGCGCGTCTGCCGCACCCCGCGCAGGGTGTTCAGCTTCTCGATCAAGAGCCGCCGGAACGCCGTCATGTCGGTCACCCGCACCTTGAGAAGGAGCGAGAACTCGCCCGTGATGTGGTGACATTCCAGGACCTCGTCAAGCGCGCTGGCGGCCTCGATGAACGCCTTCTCGAACTTCGGATGCTCCACGAAGATCTCGACGAAGGCGGTGATGTCGTGGCCGAGCTTTTTCTCGTCCAGGATGGCGACGTAGGCACGGATGTACCCGGCGCGTTCCAGCTTCCGGATCCGCTCGTTCACCGAGGGCGCCGTCAATCCAACGGCCTTCGCCACCTCCGCCTGCGCCATCTTGGCATTATCCTGTAAAAGGCTCAGGATTTTCCGGTCGGTACCGTCGAGTCCGTTCCCAGACTCCACTTTGATTCGTTCAAGTGTCGCCATTGCCTAATATTATTCGGCAATCAGGCTGTTCAAGTCAACATTTGTTTCGAAATCTCGACCATTTCCCCTAGTTCGTCCGGCCTTGTCCCCGGCGGCATCTAAGGCTAGGCTGACGGTGTTCGACCAGACACGGCCACCCCCGACCTTACGGAGACGCATGAACAGCCCGCAAACGATTCAGCAACTACGAGTTACAGGCTATCAGCCGCGCACCGTGAAGGAGGAGATGAGGGCCAACCTCATCGTCGCCATGGAGAAGGGCGAGACGCTCTTCCCCGGGATCGTCGGCTACGACCGGACGGTCATCCCCCAGATCGAGAACGCGATCCTGAGCGGCCATGACTTCATCCTGCTCGGACTCCGCGGCCAGGCAAAGACGCGGCTCCTGCGGGCCCTTTCGCGGTTCCTGGACGAGTGGATGCCCGCCATCGAGGGGTGCGAGCTGAACGACGACCCGCTTCGCCCGATCTGCCCCGCCTGCAAGCGGCGCGTGGAGGAGGCGGGTGACGAGGTTCCGGTGCGCTGGATCCACCGGAGCGAGCGCTATCGCGAAAAGCTGGCCACGCCCGACGTGACGATCGCCGATCTGATCGGCGACATCGATCCCATCAAGGCGGCGAACAAGCGGCTCTCCTACAGCGATCCGGACGTCATGCACTACGGGATCATTCCGAGAACCAACCGCGGCATCTTCGCGATCAACGAACTCCCCGACCTTCAGCCGCGTATCCAGGTGGGGCTCCTGAACATTCTCGAGGAGAAGGACATCCAGGTCCGCGGATTCCCGATCCGGCTTCCGCTCGACATCCAGATCGTCTTCTCGGCGAATCCCGAGGACTACACGAACCGCGGAAACATCATCACGCCGCTCCGCGACCGGATCGCCTCTCAGATCATGACCCACTACCCCTTCACGGTCGAAGACGCGATCAAGGTGACCGAGCAGGAGGCGTGGGTGAAGCGTCCGGGTGGACTCGACGTCATCGTGCCGCCCTATATTCGCGAACTGGTCGAGGTCGTGGCGGTGCAGGCGCGGAAATCGTCGTACGTCGACCAGTCGAGCGGCGTCAGCGTCCGGATGACCATCTCGCTCCTGGAGAATGTCATCTCGAACGCCGAGCGTCGGGCCATCCGCCATGGCGAGCGGCGCGTCGCGGTCCGCATCTGCGATTTCCAGCACGGCATTGCCTCGATCACCGGCAAGGTGGAGCTGGTCTACGAGGGAGAACAGGAAGGCTCCGTGGCGGTGGCAAAGCATCTAGTGGGCAAGGCCGTGAAGGACCTGTTCGTGAAGTACTTCCCCGACGCCTACAAGGCGAAGGAGAAGGGCGAGGGGGCCGCGTCCGAGTACGACCCGATCCTCCGCTGGTTCGCGCAGGGGAAGAAAGTCGAGATCTCGGACGATCTCCCGACGCGCGAGTTCCACAAGCATCTGGCGCAGGTGGCCGGGCTGGAGGAACTCTCCAAGCGCTACCTCCCGGTAAAGGACGCGGCGGAGCTGCCGACGGCCATGGAGTTCGTCCTGGAGGCGCTCCACCAGAGTTCCATCCTGGCCAAGGAGCGGACCGACACGGCGGCGCTCGCCTACACCGACATGTTCTCCACGATGCTCGGGAAGAAAGAGGAGGCCGACGACTAGGGCCCTGGGGCTCTCTGCCGCCGAGCGACGACCGCGCCATGGATTTCCGATATTCGCAGTGGGACGACAAGATTCTTCGGGACCTGAACTTTCTCAAGAACCTCCTCTCCCTCTACAACCGCATTCTCCTCATGACCGACGGGAACGTGGACGAGGCGCTCCGCGCCATGGAGGACCTGGGCGAGCGGTTCGGCTTCTTCAACGAGAAATTCACCCTGGAAGACTTCAAGAAACAGCTGCTCGATCAGGAAGCGATCAAGGAGGTGAACGGGCGGAACGTCCTGACCGGAAAGGGCGAGAAGATGATCCGGAAGGATTCGCTCGACCGGATCTTTTCGAACCTGTCCCGCGATTCGTCCGGCGAGCACCGCGTGCCGAAGACGGGCACGGGCGGCGACCGCACGACCGAAACGCGGCCTTATACGTTCGGCGACTCCGTCTCCGACATCGATTTCCTCTCCAGCATGCGAAATTCCATGCGGCGGAATCGCGGCGAATGGAGCGAGGAAGGGACATCGCTGCATGAGGAAGATCTGGAGGTCTTCGAGACCGAGCACCTCTCCTCGTGTGCCACCGTCGTCCTGATCGACGTGAGCCACTCCATGATTCTCTACGGAGAGGACCGGATCACGCCCGCCAAGCAGGCCGCGCTCGCGCTTTCCGAGTTGATTTTGACGCGCTACCCCAAGGACTCCATCTCGGTGGTCCTGTTCGGGGACGACGCGTGGGAGGTGAAGGTGCGGGACATCCCCTACGTCTCCGTGGGGCCGTACCACAC
The DNA here is from genome assembly GCA_031397435.1 of Candidatus Eiseniibacteriota bacterium. Classification (GTDB taxonomy): domain Bacteria; phylum Eisenbacteria; class RBG-16-71-46; order SZUA-252; family SZUA-252; genus SZUA-252. The sequence continues at coordinate 13,157 of JANNMC010000114.1, read as the reverse complement.
GAACACGAAGGCGGGGCTGGTGCTGGCACAGAAGATCCTGGCGCGTCAGAAACACGTGAACAAGCAGATATTCATGATCACCGACGGAAAGCCATCGGCCATCCACGAAAGCGGGCGGCTCTACAAGAATGCGTTCGGCCTCGACCCCAAGATCGTGAACAAGACCCTCGACGAGGCCGTCCAGTGCCGCCGGAAGAAGATCCCGGTCACCACCTTCATGGTGACGCAGGACCCCCATCTGGTCCGATTCGTGGAGCGCTTCACGCAGCTCAACAAGGGCCGCGCCTACTACTCGGATCTGGAGTCGCTCGGATCCTACCTCTTCGTCGACTACAGCCAGAACCGCCGGCGGCGCGTGAACTAAATTCTCCGGTTTGCTGGGAATCCGTCACCGCGCGTCCGTAGCCTGCACGACTCCAAGTCCTATCAGGAACAAGGCGGCGGCACCGAGCGCCATGGCCCCCGGTGCGCGTCCGACGCGAGCATCGAGCCGCCAAACGCTTTCGGTGATCGCGTCGTGAGGGGGCTCCTCGAAGAAGTTCTCGGGCGTATGTCGAATTGCTTCACGCCGCGCCGCGAGCGTGACCCAACGCCGATATGAAACGCCCACCTCCGCGAAGTAACCCGTGAAAACGTCTGATTCGCTCTTTACGAGATCCTGAAGCGCGAAACCCGGCGTCACGAGGAGACCCCAGCGGTCGCCGAACTCGTGCTCCCAGCGAACGCCGGCCCCCGCCGTGAAATCGTGTTCGCTGTATGAACCGAGCAAGACTGGGCCCACGGCGTCCGAGGCCCCGAGCCTCCGAATTGCGCCCCCGACACCGGTCCATCGCCAGTGTGTGGGATGTCCATATTGATCGATCGGCGATTCAGCCGGCTGGTAGGTGACCCCTGCCTCCGTGACGGTTCTCCAATCGGACTCCACGGCGCCGGACGGGCAAGGTGTCACGGAAGAAGCGGCGACGAGACAACCGAAGAGGCAATACCTGATTCGAGCCGTGTGGCGCGACATAGGTCCTCCCCACATCCGCCCGGGCCTCGTGCCGCTGCGCGCGTACGAACGGACCCAAGCGTACGGGGGCGAACACCGGGAGTACGTGGAGGTTCCTTGCGGGATCTACGAAGGTCACTTACAAGTAGAATCCGTACCCCACCTGCATCGTCACGAAATCGAGATCGGTGAAGGTGTCACCCTCGAAGACGTGGTGGAACTTGAGCCCGGCGCCCCAGACGCCGTTATCTCCCGCCGGAGCCCCGAATCCCGCGCCGAAGTTGATTCCAAAGTTCGTCTCGCTGACGCTGCCCGAGATCACGCCGAAGAAAGGAACGACGATCGGGCCCGAATCGATTTCCACGTTGTAGAGCCCGAGCCCCCCGCCAACCCAAGGATGGACGCGCCCCGAGTTGGGGAGAAACGCGTCGAGGTTGAACGTGAAGGGGATTACCGTGGCGTTACCGCCGAATCCATCGCCGTCGAACCCGTGATAGGCCACGCCCACCGAGAAGAGCACCGAGCGGCTAATGCCGCGGGCGATGTTCGCGCCGAAACCGAATCCGCCGTCGAACGCATTTCCAAAGTCGCCCGTCGGACTGGAGAGGCCCCCGTGGAGACGCAGGACCGTCCGGCCCTGAACACCCGGCCCATCGGAGCTACGGGCACGACGGGTGGGACGCTCGGCGGATGCCGCGAGCACCTCTGAGACCATCGTGACGGTCAGCATCCCGGCTGCAAGCAGCGCGAACATGGATCGGCGCATTGTTTCCTCCTTCGGCTCTGGCGTTCGGGGAATTCCGACGCACACGGGTTTTCGTTCAGGATCGCATCGCACATTACCATCGGCCGGCGGCTCCGGGAAGCGCTCGGCGGCCCGCCTTGACGCTTCCATTCCCCCGTGATGTACTGCCTCGAACGCACGCGCCGCGAACGGCGCCCGCTCGAGGAGAGCCATGTCCGTCCCCGCCCCCATAGCCGATCAGGCCGAGTTCGACACGGAGCCCGTTCCCCTACACGAAGCCTATGCCGCTTGCGAGGCGATCGTGCGCGCGAACGAGGAGAATTTCCCCGTGGCCTCGCGCTTCCTGGCGCCGGAGCGCCGGCTGGCCCTCTATGCGGTCTACGCCTTCGCGCGGACGGCCGACGACGTCGCCGACGCCGATGCGCCGACGGAAGAGCGGCTGGCGGCGCTCGATCGGATCGAGCGCGCGCTGCTCCAGGCGCTGGAGGGAAATCCGCGGGGACCCGTACCGACCGCGCTGGCCGACGCGGTCGACCGCTTCACGCTTCCCGCCGAGCCACTCCTCGACCTCCTGGCCGCGTTCCGTGACGATGCGCGCGACGCCACGTACGCCACCTGGGACGATCTACTCCGTTACTGCCGCGGCTCGGCGAACACGATCGGACGCATCATGCTCGCGCTCCACGACGTGGACGATCTCGACGCCGTTCGCGCGTCGGACGCGCTCTGCACGGCGCTCCAGTTGACGAACATGTGGCAGGATCTGGGGCGCGATCTCGAGCGGGGGAGGCTCTTCGTGCCGCTCGAAGATCTCCGCCGCTTCGGACTCGATCGCGAATCCATGACGCGGCCCGCTCATCGAACTCACCTCACGCGGCTCATCCTCCACGAATGCGCCGGCACCGACGAACTCTACGAGCATGGCAGGCCGGTGACGCGCTACGTGCCGGTCCCGCTCGCGATCCAGCTCCGCGCCACGATCATCGGAGGGCGCGCCGTGCTACGCGCCGTCGCACAACGCGGCTGGCGCGTCCTCAAGAACCGCCCGACGTTGAGCGGTTGGACTCGTGCGCGAGTCATGGCTCAGGCGCTACTGGGATTCGACCGATGAGTCGCACCAATTTCGGAGTCGCCTTCGCCCTCCTTCCGCGCGATCAACGCCACGCCATCCGCGCCGTCCACGCCTGGAGCCGAGCGGTGGACGACTCGGTGGACGAGGAGTCGGACCGGACCCGCGCCGGCGCACACCTCCAGCGCTGGCGCGAGGAGCTGGCCGCGCTCTACGAGCGGGAACCGTCCGAGCCGGTAACACGAGAGCTCGCGGTCCACGTTCGCCGCTTCGAGATCCCGCGGCGCTACTTCGAGGAACTCGTCACGGGCGTGGAGATGGACCTTTCGCGGACACGCTACGAGACGTTCGCCGAACTCGAGCGCTACTGCTACCGCGTGGCGTCGGTGGTCGGGCTCATCTGTCTTCGCATCTTCGGCGACACGAACGAGCGGGGGCGCGAGTACGCCGAATCGCTGGGGCTGGCACTTCAGCTCACAAACATCCTCCGCGACGTGGGGGGAGATCACGCGCGCGGTCGAATTTATCTCCCCACCGAGGATCTGGCACGCTTCGGCTACACGGAGGATGCACTGGCACGCGGCGAGCGCAACGATGCCTTCCGCCGGCTGATGCGCCACCAGGCCGATCGCGCGCGCGGCTATTTCGAGACCGCGGAGTCCAAGGGGCGCTCGCTTGATCGCCGCCGCTATCTCGCCGCGGAAATCATGGGCCGCGTCTATCGCCGGCTCCTCGACAAGATCGTGGCTTCCGACTTCGATGTCTTCCGAAACGAGGTGCGCGTCCCGCGGATCGAACGCGTCTGGATCGCCGCGTCCACCGCCGTCGCCGCGCAGTTCAGCCAATGAGCTGGCGGTCATCGCCGTGAGCGCCCGTCCGGACGTCATCGTGGTTGGCGCCGGATTCGCCGGCGTCGCCGCCGCGTCGGCCCTCGCGGAGCGTGGCGTCTCGGTGCTGGTGCTGGAAACGCGCCAGCGCGTCGGGGGACGCGCCGCCTCATGGACCGATCCCCGAACCGGAGAGGTGCTGGACAACGGACAGCATGTCCTCGGTTCATTCTACGAGGACACCCTGCGGCTCTTGGACCGTCTTGGGACGCGAGAGGCGCTCCACGCCGATTCCACGCTCCACCTGAAACTCTGGGAGCGCGGCCACGGCGAATACGAGCTGAATGCGCCAAACATCCCGGCCCCCTTTCACTGGCTGGCCGCCGTCGGAGGTTGCTCGCGGCTCTCCGCCTCGGGACGGATGGCCGCGCTGACACTCCATCCGAAGGTGAAGGCGCTCCTAGCTCAGCCCGCGGCGGCAGCGCCGCTCACCGTGGAGCGCTGGCTCATGGCGGCGGATGGAGCGGGCGGGGCGGAGGATCTGGCGGCGGTGCTTCGGCCTCTGGCCATCGCCGCGCTGAATGAGGAGACGAAGGACGGATCGGCGCTTCTCTTCGCGCGCGTCCTCGACCGGCTTCTCTCCGCGCCGGCGTCGAAGAGCGGGCTGGCACTGGCGCGCCGCGGCCTTGGCGATCTCTTCACCGGATTCGAGCACTATCTCGGGACGCGCGGCGGCTCGATTCGTTTTCGAACGACCGCGCTCGGAGTTCGGATCGAGAACGGGCGCGCGGCCGGCGTCTCCCTTCTTGGAGGCGAGCGGCTGGAGGCCGGCGCCGTGATCCTCGCGGTGACGCACGAGCGGCTCGGCTGGATGCTCCGTCCCGAGCTGCTCGCGCCTTACCGCCAGCTCGTCGCGACACCGTGGTCGCCGATCGTCTCCTCCGTGCATACGTTCGATCGTCCTGTCCTTCCCGCCCGATTCATCGGCATGATCGGAACCGCGACCCAGTGGGCGTTCGACCGGGGCTCGCGCGGAGTCGACCGCCATCAAGTCGGGACGATCCGGAGCGCGGCCTTTGGCGACGCCAATCGCGATGCGGGAACGATCGCCGCCGAGACGACCGCCGATCTCCGCGAGGCATTCCCCGCCGCGCGCGATGCGAAGGTCCTGAATGCCCGCGTTTTCAAGGAGCGCCGCGGTACGATTCGTTCGACGCCGGCGGTCCAGCCGCTTCGCCCCGGCACCGCCACCGCCGTTCCCGGCCTCTTCCTGGCGGGCGACTGGATCGATACGGGACTTCCGGCCACGATCGAGAGCGCCGTGCAAAGCGGCCACCGCGCCGCCGCGCTGATCGCGTGACCGACCCGCGACGCCGGAGCGCCACTCCGCGGAGCCGTAAAGATTCGGCGCGCCGCGCCGCGCTCCTTCGCTGGTACCGGAAGCAGCGCCGCGATCTCCCCTGGCGCCGCACGCGCGATCCCTACGCGATCTGGGTAAGCGAGATCATGCTGCAGCAGACGCGCGTGGATACGGTGATCCCGTTCTACCACCGGTTTCTGGAGCGCTTTCCGTCGGTGGCGGCGCTGGCGCGCGCCCGGGAGTCGGACGTGTTGGCTGCCTGGTCGGGCCTCGGCTACTACCGGCGCGCCCGAAATCTCCATGCCGGCGCCGGGATCGTCGCCCGAGAGGGCGGCGGCGAGTTGCCACGCACGCTCGACGGTCTTCGTGCGCTTCCGGGCGTCGGCGCCTACACCGCGGCCGCCATTGCCAGCATCGCCTTCGACCTTCCCGCCGCCGCCGTGGATGGAAACGTCATCCGCGTGATCGCGCGGTGGGATGGCCGAGAGGGGCGTCGCAACGAAGCCGGACTCAAGCGCGCGGTGACGGAACGGGCCAACGACTTCGCGCCCGGCTCACGACCGGGCGACTGGACGCAGGCGCTCATGGAACTTGGCGCAACGACGTGCCTCCCTCGCGCACCGCTCTGCGAACGCTGCCCCGTGGCGCGCTGGTGTCGCGCCGCGGCGAGCGGCCGGCCCGATCGTTACCCCGAAGCGGCCGCCGCGGGAGCGGTGAAGCGGGAGCGTCGCGTTCTCCTCCTGCTCCGTCGAGGTTCTCGAATTCTCCTGGTACCCGATCCCGCCGACGACGGCGCCACGCTCGCCCCTCCCAGTTCCGCCGTACGCCTCCCGGCGGAGTCGCTGCGCGCCGCGCGAACACTGGCCCGCGCCCATGGGGCCGATGCGCCCCTTCGCGGACCGGCCCGTACGATTCGCCACCGGACGTATTCCCACGACTACACGGTGGAAGTTTGGGAGGTGGGAGCGCCGATCGATCGGAAGGTAATGCCGGGCGAGCGGTGGTGCACCCGATCGGAGCTTTCCCGACTTCCGGTCCGAGCCATCACGATGAAGGCTATCAACGAGTTATAGCTGTGTATCGAGTGCTCGAAAAGGGGCCGTGACGTGATATAATAGGGTGCATCTTTATGTCGGTGTCAGCTCCCCGAGTTCGAGGCATCCGAGATCGTGGCCACGCACCTTTGCTCCAGCACCCCATCACGGCCATCCCGCCTGATCTCCTGCGCGCTGGCCGTGCTCATCACGGGCGGTAGCGCGGCCCCACAAGCGGCCACGGCGGCTCCGAAGTCGACTCATCCCGCACTCTCCACGATCCGTCCTGGCGCTCCGATGCACGAGCGATTCTTGTCCCGTCGCGGGGACGGCGCCGTAATCGTCGATCTCCTCATTCAGGGGGATGTCCCCCCCGGGCTCCTGCGCGCACGCGGCATCGAGGTGAACACGGTCGCCGGTGGCTGGATCACGGCGCGCTGCCCCCTCGGCCTCCTGAACGCGCTACAGCAGATCCCCGGCATCGATCGCATTGAGGTCTCCGAGCGCTGTCAGCCGCTCCTCGACCTGAGCACGATCGATGCGGGCCTCGCCGGCGTCCGTACGGTCGGCGCGACCGACATCACCGGACAGACCGGGCAGGGCGTCATCGTCGGCATCGTGGATAGCGGCGTCGATCTGGGTCATCCCGATCTGAAGAGCGCCGACGGCACCACGAGAGTCCTCGCGGTCTGGGACCAGAGCGCTACGTCCGGCCTACCGCCCCCCGGCTTCACCTACGGAGCGGAGTACGACTCGGCCGCTATCAACGACGGACTCGCCCCCGAGGTGGACACCGACGGCCACGGGACGCACGTGGTCACGACCGCTGCCGGAAACGGGCATGCGACGGGGAATGGAGAACCGGCCAACGTGTACGTCGGCGTGGCGCCGAAAGCCGATGTCGTCGCGGTCAAGACAACCTACGCCACGACGGCGATCGTGGATGGGGTGAGCTACATCTTCACGAAGGCCGCGGCCCTCGGGAAGAAGGCGGTGGTGAACATGAGTCTCGGCACCCAGGGTGGTCCTCACGACGGCACCTACGGATTCGACACGATGATCAGCGCGCTGACGGGGCCGGGGAAAATCGTCGTCGCGTCCGCCGGAAACAAGCAGCAGGACGACAATCACGGCCAGTTGGATTTGGACGGCGTGGCGCCAGCGAGCATGACGCTGACCGTCCCGACCTACTCCAAGAATCCCGGCACCGACAACGACTATCTCATCTTCACCGGCTGGTATTCCGGACTCGACCAGATGTCCTTCACCATCACCTCGCCCGGTGGCGAATCGATCGGCCCGGTCATGCCAGGCACGACCCAAAGCCTCAACGCCTCGGACGGATACATCAACGCCTACAACGCCACATCGGCTCCCAGCAACGGGGACAACGAGATCTACGTCGAGATCTTCGATCAGTTCTCGGCGAAGGTGCCGCAATCGGGAACCTGGACCTTCACCTTCACGCCTGTCTCGCTTGCCTCCACCGGTATCGTGGACATGTACCTCTATGGGAACAGCCTCGGGAGCGCCGGCGCCTTGGCGCGCTGGGCGCAGGGCCTCGCCCCCTTCGGTGTGGTCGGGAGCCCCGGGAGCGCCGATTCCGTGATCACGGTCGCCGCGCACACGACGAAGGATTGCTGGACGTCGGTCAACGGCAACGGCTACTGCTGGAATCCGGTCCCTGCGAGGGACGACATCGCACCCTTCTCAAGCCATGGACCGCTGCGAAACGGAAAGCAGAAGCCCGACCTCTCCGCTCCCGGTGACGGAGTGGCGGCGGGCAAGTCGGCCTCGGCGACATTCCAGGTAGAGTTGGTAGTAACCGACGGTGTCCACGCCATGCTCGCCGGAACCAGCATGTCGGCGCCGCACGTGACGGGCGCCGTCGCGCTGCTCCTGGCACAATCGGAGTGGGCGAACAAGTCCTCGACCGCGATTCGGAGCCGGCTCCAGTCGACCGCGCGCACCGACGCCTTCACCGGCGCGGTCCCGAATGCGACGTGGGGCTCCGGGAAACTGAATGTGGCCGCGGCGCTGGCGCCTCTCGTCACGATGCAGTTCACGCACCCGCCCAAGGGATTCTTCATGCCCCCCGGAAAGCCCGATTCCGTCACGATCGTGCTGGCGGGGATGACCGCCGACTCGGTGACGGTCGATCTCTCGCTGAACGGAGGCGCGAACTACACGGTGCCGCTCGGGACGCTCTACGGCGTGACGCCGGGTCCTCCACGGACGCTCTCCTTCTTCGTCGATCCCGCCTGGGGAACCATCCAGGCCAAGATCCGTGGGACGGCCCGGAACGCCACGACGACAGCGGTGGGAACGTCTGATTCGCTTTTCGTTATCCAGGCTCCCGTCGGTGTCGAGGTGATCGGCGCCGCGGCCGCGCCGCGGTTGGCACTCGATCGCAATCGCCCCAATCCATTCAATCCCACGACTTCGCTCGAATTCGAACTGCCGAAGGCTGGACGAGCAACGATTCGCATCTACTCGGTTCGAGGCGCCCTGATCCGGACGCTTGTGGATGCGACCATGCCGGCCGGCCGCTACAGGGCAACATGGGATGGGCGCGACGAGCAGGGCCGCGCCGTGGGATCCGGGCTCTACCTGGCCGAGCTTCAGTCGGCGAGGGAGCGGCTGACCCGAAAGATGAGCCTCCTCAAGTAGCCCGACCGGACGGCGACAGTGGCCGCGTGATCCAGAGCCAGCTGGGACTTAGCTACTTCTTCTAGGACGGCGATCCCCCTCGCGGTAGGCTTCATGGGTCGTTTCATCGTTTTGAATCCCATCAGCCGATCCGAGGGGAGTCGCCGGTGCCCCGTTCGTCCAGGTCATTCACTGCCCTCTTGGCTACGGTAGCCCTGACGCTGACCGCCATCATCGCCTCGTCGCGTGCCGAAGCGGCTGAACACAACGCGCCGTCGCGCTATCTCGTCCGCGGCCCACTCGACGCCGGCGCCGCGCGCGCACGCGGGCTCTCCGTCGGGGCGCACGCCTCGGGATGGACCACGCTCCGCGTCCCCGCCGGGCGTATCGACGCGCTTCGCGCGCTACCTGGCGCCACTTCCATGGTTCGCGCTCCGAACTGTCAGCTCCTTCTCGACGCGGCCGCCGCCGACATGCGCCTCTCGCTCCTGCGAACCGTGAGCGAGGTTGGCGTGACCGGCCCAGCCGGTAGCGGTGTCCTCATCGGCATCGTCGACACGGGGATCGACCTCACACATAGCGACTTCCGCCGGGCCGACGGCACAACCCGCATTCTCGCGCTCTGGGATCAGCTCTCCTCCGCTGGAATTTCTCCCGGTTCCTTTGAGTACGGCACGGAATGGAGCGCCGCCGATATCGATGCGGGCACGGCCGTCTCCCTCGACGAATCGGGACATGGGACCCACGTCGCGGGGATCGCGGCTGGAAATGGGCGCGCGGGCCTCGCGGGCCTCGATGCCCTTCGCTATGTCGGGGTCGCCCCCGCAGCTTCGCTCTGCGTGGTGAAGGTCGACTTCTCAGGGCCGCAGGGCGCTTCCTCCGCGGATGTCATCGACGCGGTCGCCTACGTGTTCGCTAAGGCGGCGGCACTCGGGATGCCGGCGGTCGTGAATTTGAGCCTCGGCACGCAGGAAGGGCCTCATGACGGGACCTTCCCCCTCGACGAGATGCTCGAGGCGATGGCGGGACCGGGCCGGATCATCGTGGCGGCCGCGGGGAACGAGGGCGCAGTCCGCATTCACGGCCGCGCCGACGTTCCTGCCGGTGGAACGAGCGAACTCACGTTCTTCGTTCCCGGCTACACGCCGAACGCGGGCGCCGAGAACGATCTCGTCCGACTCTCGGCCTGGCACGAACGCGTCGATTCGTTGTCGGTGACGGTGGTAACACCGGGCGGCGTGACGCTCGGTCCTGTGGGCCCGGGCGGCGCCGGCTTTGCCACCGCGGACGGGTACGTCACGATATGCCTGGGCGACTGCACGGCGCCGGGGCTTCCCGCCTCGGAGATTTCCATTCTCCTCAGAGACTCTCTCGACACGGCGCCTCCCCGCTCAGGGACGTGGAAGTTCCGCTGCACGCGCATCGCAGCGGGAGGATCGGGGCGTCTCGATGCTTACGTTGCCGAGCAGGCGTTGGGGATCGGCGCGCCCTCGGTCGTATGGGTTCTGGGCGCCGTGACCGATGGCACGATTCGCTCGCCGGCGACTTCCGACTCCGTGATCGCGGTCGGAGCCCACACGACAAAGCCCTGCTGGCCGAGCATGGACGGGAGCACGAGCTGCGCGGGCACACCATCTTCGATGGGACAACTCGCTTTCTTCTCGAGCCGCGGGCCGCGCCGAGACGGGGTCCTGAAGCCGGACCTCTCCGCACCCGGTTTCGCCGTCGTCTCCACGCGGTCCGCGGCGGTCGCCATCGATCCTTGGGATACGGTGCCGGGCGAGGCGCACGCCGCCATGTTTGGAACCAGCATGGCGACTCCGGCCGTGGCGGGCGCCGCCGCGCTTCTCCTCGCCCGTTCGGGCTGGGCGTCGGCCGGCCCAACGCAGGTGCGCGATCACCTTCGCGGCACCGCCAGGGCCGACGGATTCACGGGAGCCACGCCGAACAATGGATGGGGCTACGGGAAGCTCGACATACTCTCGCTACTCTCCATGACCGCGACGGCGGCCGAGTTCGCAGATGCTCCACGCTCGCGCTTCACGCTCTCGAATGCCGCGCCGAATCCGTTCAATCCAAGCACGTCCGTGACGCTCGAACTTTCTCGCCGAACGCGGGTGTCGGTCGATGTCCATGACGTGATGGGGAGACGTGTCCGGCGCCTCGTCGCGAAGGATCTGTCCGCTGGAGAACATCAGATCGCGTGGGATGGCCGTGACGATCGAGGGTCGATCGTCACGAGCGGGGTCTACTACGTGGTGACGTCGATGGAAGGGGACCGAGCCGCGAGAAAGGTAATCCTTCTTAAGTAGAATAAGCGTGAAAGCGCGCCGCCTCGTACGCGACGACGCTCGATCCGTAGACTAGGCGCCGAAGATCTTAGGATCCCAGAGGAGACCGAGTTCCGACGGCGGCGCCATGTAGCCGGCAAGCGCGGAGGCGGCCACCACGGCCGGACTCGCAAGGTATCCCTCCCCGCCGACTCCCATGCGGTTCTGCCAGTTCCGATTGAACGAGGTGATGGCGCGCTGCCCCGGCGAAAGCGAGTCGGGGCCCTGGCCGAAGCAGGGACCGCACCAGGAGACGCGAATCTCGCCGCCAGCCGCACGGAAAACGTCGGCGATCGACTCTCCCGAGAGTCGCGGATCGGGGCGCTCGATCTGCTCCTTCACCGTGCCGCTTCCCGGGAAGATAACGAACTCGGCTCCCTTCGCGGCGCGCGTGACGCCCTTCGCGCGCGCGGCGCGAATCACCAGGGCCGCGGCGAGGAGATCTCCATATCCGCCGTTCGTGCAGGAACCGATCATCGCTTTGTCGAAGGTGATCCGCTCCTTCGCCACTTCCTCCGCCGGGAAGGCGTTCCCGGGGCTGAAGGGTTTGGCGATCATCGGCACGACTTCCGAAAGTTCGAATGCCTCGTCTTTTTCGTAGACCGCGTCCACCCCGGGCGCAACGCGCGGGTACGGCATGGCGATACCGCGCTCGTGAAACCACGCCTCGGTGACTTCGTCGCGGGCAAAGATGCCGTTCAGCGCTTCGGCCTCGGCCATCATGTTCGCGATCGTGTTCCGGAACGGAAGCGGCAACTGCCGATCGCGATCGACGAACTCGACGCTCATCCCCTCCGACTGCTTGGCGCCCCACCGTGCGAGGAGCCGCAGGACGATGTCCTTCCCGCCGACCCACGGCTGCAATTTCCCCGTGAAGGTGACGCGCCGCTGCTTGGCCAGCGTGAAGTAGATGTACCCCGTGGCCCAGCCGAAGCCGAGTGTCGTGCTCCCGATGCCGACTCCGATGGCGCCATAGGCCCCATACGCGCGCGAATGCGAGTCGGCGCCGGGGTAGAAGCCGCCCGGCACGATGAGTCCCTGCTCCGGGAAGTAGAAGTGGAAGATGCCGGAACCGGGCGCCGCGTAGTACGGAGGACGCACAGCGTGCTGTTCCGCGAATTCGGCGGAGATCGCGGTCTGCTTGTCGTCGGCCGCGCGGCCGGTGAAGACGAAGTGATCGTTCGCGATCGCAGCCTTCAATGGCGGCGCGTGATCCGCTTCCTTCGGGCCCACGATTTGGCGAAACGTGTGAATGGCGAACGGCGCCGTTCCATCGGAGGCCGGAAGAAGATCGGCGTAGACCTGCAGCGTCGCGCCCGGCTTCACCTCGGCCCGCTTGTCGACCCGGTGGGCCCAGACGATCTGCTCGGTCGTGGTCATGTGCCGCGCGAGCTCGGGACCGGGGAACTCCACTTCTGGATTCCGTGAGCGGGCCGCCACGACTTCGCGGCGTCCGACCTCGTAGATCCCTCCTCCGCGGCGGATTTCTTCCTCCTTCACCGTCAGCGGAACCGGCGTGTACGCCTTCCCCTGCGTGACGTTCCGAAGCGCGCGCGTCTCCACGTCGAATTCCAGCGTGTCGCCGTCGTTCGCGTCGGCCACCGCCTCGGAACTCTGCACGACGTGTAGCCCGAGATTGAGCGAGTTCTTCCGGAAGATGTCCCCCATGTTGGCGCCGCAGACGACGACCATCTCGAGCCCGGCTTCCTCCGCGATTCCCTTGAGGCCCGCGGGAGACATCTCGCGAGAGGAGCCGATGGCGAAGCGATCGCCGGCAAGGAGGAAGGTCTCGCCGCCATGGACACGAGCGCGGAAGTCGGACATGACGTGCCGGAACGCGCCCGACTTCCAGCGCTCGTCGAGCGTGGCGAGCGACTCCGAGACGCAATCCTCGGCGGGGGTGATCTGGTCGGTGTCGATGGCGTCGCGCTTCTTTCCGGGCTGCTTGGGATCCCAGATGATGAGAACGCGACCGCGAATGGTCCGAAGGGTGTCGGTGGCGGTTGTCATGGGCTCCAGTTTATCGCGGAGTCGAGGTCTTGGGCCAGGTGGGTTACCGACGTCGCTACGTCAGTCCCCGCGCGAGGAAGAGCGTGGAATCGACCATGACGTACGAACAGGCGTACCGTTCGCCGTCGGGAGTCAACTTTAC
>JANNMC010000099.1:0-2737 GCA_031397435.1 Candidatus Eiseniibacteriota bacterium | reverse complement strand
CGACACCGTCCTGGTCGACGTGAAGAGCTACAACTCGATCGAGGGGGCTTCGGATCGGTCCACCGGGAGGTTTGGCGCCGTCTGGTCGCTCTTCGATGTCTTGAATCCCTACACCGGGAGCGGTGAGCCGAAGGGCACGGGTTGTCCGCCGACGCCCGGCGAAGGGAACGGCTGCACGACCAAGGTGAGCAGCACGACGTGGGGGTGGATCAAGGCGAACTATCGATAAGGCGGATTCACCACGATGAAGCAAGGGGCGGACTCCGGTTTCGGATCCGCCCCTCGCGCTTTCACGCCATTCAACGTCTACGCCTTCGCGCGCTCCAGCAACTGATCGGCCAGGTCGGCGAGTTCCGAGGTCCCGGCGATGTGCTCTACCCACCGAGCGGGGAACGCGGCGGCTCCGTGGAACGCTCCCAGCATCGCCCCCGCGACGGCGCCGTTCGTGTCGGTGTCGCCACCGGCGTTCACGATCGCGATCAGCGTCTCTTCGGCGGTGGCTTCCTGCTCCAGCGCCCAGAGTCCGGCTTGCATCGCCTTCAGCGTGTAGCCCATGGAGTTGTCGTGGTCGAGGAGCAGGGCATCCAGAATCACGCCGGCGGAAGCCCGCACGGCGCTACCGACCGCCGCCGGCGCACCCGCCTCGTCGACGGCGTCGGCCAGATCGGCGGGATCGACGCGGCGACCCTCCAGGGCGGCGGCGATCCCGATGTTCACCACCACCGAGGACCAGCCGCAGCGCGGGTCGAAGTGCGTGGCGAGGGCGCTCCGATTCGTTTCCGCTACCAGCCGTTCGGGATCGCGGCGCCAGCGAAGCGCGGCGGGAGCGCAGCGCATCACCGCGCCGTTCCCGGCGGCGTTCTTGCCAGTGTCTTCCCAGACGACACGGGCCGCGTCGTGCGGTGAGGCTCCGTTCTCGATGGCGTCAAGGACGCGGCGCGTGAGATGCCCCATGCCGCGTCCATTTGCCCGCCGCCAGGCGAGGAAGCGGGCGGAGAGGTCCTCCACCTCGAGGCGATCGTTCTCCAAGATCGATTCGGCCACGATTACCGCCTGCGCCAGGTCGTCGTCCCACGGAAGCCGCTGCTCCTCCCGCGGGATGTCCCGCAGCCCCTCCGGGTGATGCCGCGCGATCAGCGTGCGCGGGTAGCCCTCCACCGGGAGGCCGAGCACGTTACCCGCCGCGAGCCCGAGCATGGTCCCGCGATAGCGGCCGGCCAATGTTTCCACGGAGGGGGAAGGGGCAGCAAGGTCCAGGATGTCGAGTAGTCGTCTCATGGTCTGCAAAGGGCCTCCGTGGTCGCCGCCTTCATCAATGCTACGAATCGTGGATCCTCGCCGATCGGGGGGAGCACCTCGATCACCAGCCGAGGGTGCCGCGCGCGGGCTTCCGCCGCCTGCGCCGGGATGTCGTGGGCCACGTGCGCGCCCGCCGAAAGGAAGAGCGGGAGCAGACGTAACGTTTGGAATCCATCCTTCTCGGCCTCGGCCGCCGCGTCCAGGAACGTCGGCGTCACGAACTCCATGTAGGCGAGCCGCACCCGATCGTCACCCAGTTCGCCGCGGAGCGCCGCCTCCAGCCGCTCGAACGGCTCCCGCCAGCGTGGATCGCGGCTTCCGTGCGCAAAGAGGAGGAGTCGCGTCGCCGGGCGAAGTTGCATGCCGCAGGGTAGCATCCCGCGGGTGGAGGGGCCACCCCGCGTGATAGGCTCTACCTGCATGGCCACCTCGCGACTCCGAGAACTCCGCCTCTTCGCACTCTTCTACCTCGCGGGCCTCCTCTTGCTCGTCGCGATTCTCGCCACGATCGTAGGGGTGAGGGGCGCTTCCGCGGCGGAGATCGTGGAGCGGCTGCCACGGTTCATCCGCTGGATCTCCCGAGATCCACTCGGCATCTTCCTTACCGCGGTTCCGTATCTCCTCTTCGTCACCGGGCGATCGCTCCGGCGCGCGCATGGGCGCGGAGGCGTTCGCGCGCTGGTCGGCGCGTTCGCCAAGCGCGTGGTGCTTCCCGCCGCGGCGCTCGCGGCGCTGGGGTTGGGCTATCAAGCCTATCGGAACGAGGAGCCCGTGGCCTGGAGCCTCGACGCACAGCACCGCAACGACACCGGACAAGCCCGCGATCTCTACTCGAGGGACGGGAAGATGCGGGGCGTGAACCTGGTCGCGGGCCGGCGGGTGGGAGAGGACGCCCTGGCACCGCTCCTCCGCGACAACGTGGAATGGATCTCGCTCACGCCGTTCGGCTGGCAGGACAGGCTTTCGGGGACCGTGATCGAGACGAACGGCGAGGCGGGCTACTGGAGCGAGAGCGATTCCGGCATCGTGGAGTTGACGCGCCTGGTGCACGCGCGCGGCATGCGGGTCGCGCTGAAGCCGCACTTGTGGGTGACCGGCGATGGACACGGAGGCGGAGGGAGACTGGCGGAGATCGACCCCGGGAGCCCGGACGGATGGCGGGCGTGGTTCGCGTCGTACCGCCTGTTCCTGCTTCGCTACGCGGCGCTGGCGGAGAGCGCGGACGTCGATCTCCTCATGATCGGCGCCGAGTTGACTCGCGCCACGACCGGGCACCCCGCGGAGTGGCGCGCGCTGATCGCGGAGACGCGCCGGGTCTATCACGGACCGCTCACCTACGCTGCGAACTGGTACGAGGAGGCGGAGGGGATCGAGTTCTGGGATCAACTCGACTTCATCGGTGTGCAGGCCTACTACCCGCTGGCCGAACGGGCGGGAG
>JANNMC010000305.1:0-4767 GCA_031397435.1 Candidatus Eiseniibacteriota bacterium | reverse complement strand
TTCAAGCAGAAGCCTCGAACCAGGACCGCCAAAACGTCCTGCAAGACGAGGGAACCCTGAACCGAGAAGCCTTCGCCCCCTCTTCGGCAGCATGGACGGAAACCTCTACTCGCTAAAGTAGATGGCCCGGTGTGAGGGGGGAAGTTCTGCCCTCTCCCCCGCCCCCACCCGACTAATGGTTGCGCCAGGCAGCGGTTCATTGTCACAATACTCCCCAAGGATCGACCGACCGACCCTGACCGCACCAAGGAGCACCGACCCACTGCGAACGCAGGCCTGGACATGACCCAAGCGATGGCACTTCCTCGGATTATTCAAGGAGGGATGGGCGTCGGCGTGTCCGATTGGCGTCTGGCTCGTACGGTATCCATGCGAGGCCAGCTGGGAGTCGTCTCCGGAACGGGGGTCGACACGGTGCTGGTGCGCCGGCTTCAAGACGGCGACATCGGCGGGCACGTGCGCCGGGCCATGGCGAAGTTCCCTCTGCCGCGAGCCGCCGAGGATGTCCTTCGCCTCTACTTCCGCGAGGGCGGCCGGCCCCCCAACACTCCCTATAAATCGACCCCCATGTACCGCCAGGCGGTCAGCACGGCGCGCCAGCAGCTCGCCATGCTCGCCACCTTCGTCGAGGTCACGCTGGCGAAGGAGGGGCACCGCGGGCAGGTGGGGATGAATCTCCTCACGAAGATTCAGCTCCCCAATCTAGCGTTCCTCTATGGCGCCATGCTGGCGGAAGTCGATTTCATCCTGATGGGCGCCGGCGTTCCCCGTGAAATTCCCGGGGCGCTCGACCTCATGGCCAAGCACCAGGTCGCCAGCATGCGGCTCGATCTGGAGAACCCCACGGCCGGGCCTACCCTCTACATGAAGTTCGACCCAATGGATCACTGGGACGGGCCGCCACCGGAAATCCAGCGTCCGAAGTTCCTGGCGATCATCGCGAGCAACTCGCTGGCGACGATGCTGACCCGCAAGGCCACCGGCAAGGTGGACGGCTTCGTGATCGAGGGGCCCACGGGCGGGGGACACAACGCGCCGGCGCGCGGCGAACTTCGCTACAACGAGCGGGGGGAGCCGATCTACGGGGAGCGCGACGAGGTCGATCTGGCAAAGATGCGGGAGCTAGGCGTTCCGTTCTGGATCGCGGGTGGTGCTGGTTCGCCGGACCGGGTTGTGGAGGCGCTGGAAGCCGGCGCCGTCGGCGTGCAGGTGGGAACGCTCTTCGCCTACTCCGATGAATCGGGACTGACCGAACCCGTGAAACGATCGATCCTCGCCCACGCCTTGCGGGACGACGTCGACGTCTTCACCGATCTACGTGCGTCGCCGACCGGGTATCCATTCAAAGTCGTCCGGTGGGAAGGCGATCCCGCCGTTGGGGTCAAACGCCAGCGCGTCTGCGACGTCGGCGGGCTGCGCGTCAGCTACATCACGCCGCAGGGAACTGTCGGATACCGCTGTCCGGCCGAGCCGGTGCAGGACTATGTCCGGAAGGGCGGGAAGGCCGAGGAGACCGAGGGGCGGAAGTGCCTCTGCAACGCCCTCATGGCGAACATCGGCATCGGGCAGGTGCGTGAAGATGGCTGGGTGGAACCGCCGCTCGTGACGAGCGGAACGGATCTCACCATCATCTCGAAGTTCCTGGCGGGTCGAACGCACTACTCCGCCAACGACGTGATCGACTACCTGCTCTCGAAGTGCGGCCCCGAGCCGTCCGTTGCCGCGCCGCTCACCTCGCCGGCGGCGGAGGCGGAGGCGCGAACAAGATAGCCAGCCGGGGCACGCGCCCCATCGGTGTCCACGCTTCCATCCCCGCGCTCCACACCGTGCTCTCCGCGTTGAGTTGTCCCGCCGCCACCGCCTGCCTCAGTTGACTCGCCGAGTAGGGACCGGACGTTTTCCCCCCGGCCGCCACGTGCCAGACGGCCAAATCGGCGTTCGTCTCGGGAGTCGGCGGAATCATTTGGAGCGGCGACGCCGCGGGCGCCGCGAGAGCGCTCGGCGATCCAAGCCCGGCGATCGCCAAACCCATTCCGAGTCCCACGCCGGCACCCGCCAGGCCTCCCGCGGGATTGGTCGCCGCGGTGGGGATGGCCGTCCCGAGCTGATACTGCTGGTAGCGGTTCAGGTCGCCCAGCACGCCCATGCTGGAGCGAGCGTCGAGCGCCTGTTCCACCTGCTCCGGGACGGAGATGTTCACGATGTAGAGGTGCGGCATGTCGAGCCCGTACGCGTCGTCGATTCGCGCCAAAACGGCGCGGCGGAGTTCCTCGGAAAGAAGTCCATAGCGCGATGCCAGGTCGACGACCGGGAGTTCGGTCCGCGAGACGATCTGGGCGAACTCGGTGGCGATGATCGAGCGGAGGAGGACGTCGATCTCGTCGGCCTCGAACGATCCATCGGTGCCGACCAGCTCCGCCAGGAGCGCCTCGGGCTTCGACGCCTTCAGCGTGTAGGTACCGAATGCCCGCACCCGGAGCGGCCCCAGTTCGGGGTCGCGCAGGAGGACCGGATTCGGCGTTCCCCACTTGAGCTCGGTGATCTGGCGCGTGGCGACGAAGTAGACCTCGGCCTTGAAGGGGCTGTTGAAGCCGAATTCCCACCCGCGGAGCGTGGTCAGGACCGGCAGGTTCTTCGTGGTCAGTTCGTAAGTGCCGGGCTGGAAGACATCGGCCACGCGTCCGCGATCGACGAATACCGCCGACTGGCCGGGGCGCACGACGAGGCGCGCCCCGTTCTTGATCTCGTTCTGATAGCGTGGAAAGCGCCAGACAATCGTGTTCCGCGTGTCGTCGATCCACTCGACGATGTCGACCACCTCACCTCGCAGCTTGTTCACGAATCCCATCGAGTCCTCCTCACTTCAAGAGTTGCGCGAGAAAGTCGCCGATACCGCGCAGCAGACGTTCGGATCCAAATGTTTCGTTTCGTTCCCTTGCCAGCGAGCGAGCGCGCTCGTCGGTGAGTAGCTGTTCCGCGGCCAGAATCGCGGCCGTGCGTCCCGGATCGGCCGGGAGGCTCCACGCCGCGCCGGCAGCCTGGGCCGGCTCCTGCTCCAGGCCTCCCTCCAGAACGAACGCCGCGATGTCCCCCATCTCGTGCGCATCGAGCCAGGTACCGTGGCTGCCGCACCAATCGACGATCACGCCGGAGCGGCGTCCGAAATTCTTCCGCTGCATCGCGCCCTGGCACTCGGGGCAATGGCGATAGGAAATCTCCGCCTGCCACGCCGCCCGCCGCTCCGCGTGCGGCCGGCTCGCGGGAGCGGCTCCGTGCTTGCGGCGCTGCTCCCGGATGCGGTCGACCAGCCGGTCCATGACATCGCCCGGAGCCCAGAGCCCGAGGCAGGTGGGGCACTCCTCCACCCAGAGTCCGCCGAGATTCCGCGCGACGAGGCGCACTCCCTTGCAGGCGGGGCATCCCCACGTGTCGGTTCGCGTTCGGGCCGGCTGCGGGAGGAACGCGATTCCGCACGACGTGCAGTGACGCGCCCCAGCGGGATTTCGGGCGTAGCACTCAGGACAGACCGGCCCGGCCCGCTCGGGTTGCCGCGTCACCGCCGCCTGGCAATACGAACAGGAGGTCTCCCCAGCGCCCACGAGCGCCCCGCACGCGGCGCAGCGCGTCACGGCGAGATCTCTCGCTACCGGCGTCGCCGTCGAAATCGCGGCGCCGCAGGGGCAGGCGACGGAATCGGCAGGGCAGTCAACCACGTCGAATTGAGCGTGGCACGTCGGGCAGGCCACCAGCTTCACGATCACCCCTCCGGGGACGGACGCGCTATCCTCGGAGGTATCGGCTGCACCGCGCACGATCTTGAGTGTGCTGGGTAGGCTAACCTTATTTGGGTATGATGGTTATGGGGTTCTTGGCGAGGCAAGGCTGGGAGGGGCGAAGCGGGTGGTAACGATTCGTGTTGGGGGTCAGGAGTCGAGGCTGGGGGCCGAGGAGCCACTCTCGCTCCGCGCGATTCTCTTCCCGAAGCGCGGATTCTCGGCGACGGAACTCCTGCTCGCCTTGAATCTGATCGTGGCCGGGATCCTCTTCGCCGCGTGGGGAAACGACTACGTCCCGACGTTGCGCGGAATCACGGCCGATTGGTGGAGCGACGTTCGCACCAGCCACGCCTACGGAGTCTGGATTCCGACGCTCTTCCTTCATGCGGGGCCGGGACATCTGGGGCGGAACATGATCGCGCTACTGGCTGCGTCAGGCGCGGTGGAGTTCCTGGCGGGGAAGCGGTGGGCGATCGCGGCCTATCTCATCACGGGACTCGGCGGCGCCTGGGCCTCGTATGCAGGGCACCATGCGCCGCCGCTGAGTGTCGGCGCGTCGGGCGCGATCTTTGGACTCCTCGGTTGCGCGGTTTCGTTCATCATCCGCCGGCGAGGGACATTCAACTACGCGCAACGCTGGAAGGTCTGGCGCGTCTACGTGCCACTCTTCATTCTGCTCTTCCTCCCGGCGATCGCGAACGCCGACGTGCACGCGCATGCCGGCGGATTCGCGACGGGGCTCTTCCTGGGAGTGTGGCTTCCGCCACACCCGCGCATCCCCCAACTCGCCGAGGTCGACCCGCTCCGGGACGACGAGGCCGTGTAGGCTCCGGAATCGCGTCCGGCTTCGTTACTCCTTCTTGCTCCAGGGCGGCGTGATGCCGTTCATCCGCGCGTAGGCGATCAGCTGGCCCAGATGCTCGTGGTCGTGCGCCGACGTGAAGAAGAGAATCTCCCGCTTCGAGCCGTCGCCCATGAACCACTTCACGGA
>JANNMC010000070.1:0-6837 GCA_031397435.1 Candidatus Eiseniibacteriota bacterium | reverse complement strand
ATCGGCTTCTGGCGCGATGGCGTTCCGACGCGTCACGCGCTTCCGCTCACGCTTGGGCACGAGGTGAGCGGCGTCGTCACCGCTGCGGGGGCCGCTTCTCGTCATCTCCTCGGGAAGGAAGTGATCGTCCCCTCAGTCATTCCCTGCGGCGCGTGCGATCTCTGCAAGGCGGGCCGCGGAAACGCCTGCCGGAAACAGCTCATGCCGGGGAACGACATGGACGGCGGGTTCGCCGACTACGTGGTCGTCCCGGGGCTGGGGATCTGCACGGTGGACGATCGCGGCGGGTACGACCTGGCTGACCTGTCGGTCATCGCCGATGCCGTCACGACTCCCTATCAGGCCGCCGTGCGAATCGGGCTCGCCGCTGGCGATCTCGCGATCGTGGTCGGCGCCGGTGGCGTTGGTGGATACGCCGTTCAGATTGCCGCGGCTCTCGGTGCGCGCGTCGTGGCGATCGACGTCGACGACTCGAAACTGGCGGCCATCGCTCCGTACGGGGCGTCGCTGACGCTCAACTCCAAGAGTTGTGACTTCAAGACGCTCAAGAGGGAAATCGCGGGAAACGCGAAGGCGTGGGGGTGTCCCGAAAACGGCTGGAAGATCTTCGAGTGCTCCGGTCACGCGGCCGGGCAGGAGACGGCGTACGGGCTCCTCGGGTACGCCGGCGTCCTGATGGTCGTCGGGTTCACCCTGGCGAAGATCGAGGTGCGCCTCAGCAATCTCATGGCGTTCGACGCCACGGTGCAGGGGACGTGGGGCTGCCGTCCCGAACTCTATCCCGACGCGCTCCGTCTGGTCACCTCGGGCCGCGTCACGCTGAAGCCCTTCATCGAGCGCCACCCGCTGGGTGACGGCGCGAAGATCCTGCGCCGGGTGGCGGACCACGAAATTCAGAAGCGGGCAATTCTGGTTCCGAACGGAAACGCCTAGTCCCGACTCGAGGCGCGCCCCGGCGCGCGAAGGAGAGAACGCGATGCTGAAGGATCACTCGATCGTTCCGGAGTACCGATACCAGCACATCACCTACGACCTTCGCCCGGCCATCGACCCGAGGGGGAACCCCGTGGCGGGGCTCTTCAACGCCTGGATCATCCTCGACAACCCGACCCAGCTGAACAGCTACACGACGGAGATGGCCCGCGAGGTGGGGATCGCCTTCCGAAACGCGAGCATGGACCGGCGTGTCGTCTGTTGCGTCTTCACCGCGACGGGCGACAAGGCCTTCTGTACCGGGGGCAACACCAAGGAATACGCCGAGTACTACTCGGGCAATCCCCAGGAGTACAAGCAGTACATGCGCGTCTTCAACGACATGATCGACGGCATCCTCCGCTGCGATAAGCCGGTCATCAATCGGGTGAATGGAATGCGCGTCGCGGGGGGGCAGGAGATCGGCATGGCGTGCGATTTTAGCATCGCGATCGACACCGCGCGGTTCGGCCAGGCCGGGCCCAAGCACGGCTCGGCACCGGACGGCGGTTCCACCGACTTCCTCCCGCTCTACGTGGGATTCGGCCACGCCATGGAGAGCGCCGTGCTCTGCGACACGTGGAGCGCGCACAAGGCATGCTGGCTCGGCCTCATCAATCAGGTGGTGCCGGTGCTGAAGCTGGACGGGAAGTGGATCCCCAATCCGCTCGTGGTCACCGACCGGTTCCTGGATGAGTTCGGCCGGATCGTCTACGGCGACTACCGCACCGGGCCGGATGCCGCGGCGGCCAAGGATACGATGGCCCGCGCCAAGGCCGATCTCTCGCAGCTCGACGCCACGGTCGAGGGCCTCTGCACGAAGATCCTCATGCTCATGCCCGACTGCGTCTCGAAGACGATCAACAGCGTGCGAAAGCACAAGCAGCACCACTGGGACGCCAACAGCATCACGAACCGCGAGTGGCTCTCGCTCAACATGATGACCGAGGCGCGCGCCGGCTTCCGCGCCTTCAACGAGGGGCCGAAGGATCGCCGCGAGGTCGACTTCATCAAGCTGCGCCAGATGCTGGCGCAGGGCCACCCGTGGGACGACGAACTCCTGCGTGCCATCTCGCCCCAGTTCCAGCCCGAGGTGGCGGGCCGCTGAGGCCCGCCGGAGGGGAGCGCGCTCATGGACCTCGGAATCCGGGACCGCGTCGCCATCGTCGTTGGTGGCGCGTCGGGAATCGGCGCGGCGGCTGCCGTGGCGCTGGCCCGCGAAGGCTGCGACGTGGCGGTCGTGGACCGGCGCTCGCCGGGGGAGGCGTCCGGAGTGCTGGCTGCCATCGAGGCCGTCGGGCGGAAGGCCTCCTACGACGCCTCCGACGTGAGGGATTCCGCCGAGCCGGAGCGGCTCACCGGCGAGATCGCTGCCCGGATGGGGAGGCTCGACATCCTGGTCTACAGCGCGGGGATCACCGCCGATGCGGTCAGTTGGAAGATGACGCCGGCGCAGTGGGACGATGTGATCTCCGTGAACTTGAGCGGCTGCTTCCACTGGAACCGGGCCGCCGGAGCGCTCCTCCGCGCGCGGGAATGGGGCCGCATCGTGAACGTCGCCTCGATCAACGGCATGCGCGGCAAGTTCGGACAGTCGAATTACGCGGCATCGAAGGGCGGCATGATCGCCCTCACGAAGACCCTCGCGCGCGAACTCGGCCCGAAGGGCGTAACGGTGAACGCGGTGGCGCCGGGAATGGTCCGGACCGCCATGACCGAGTCGCTCCCGGAGAGCGCCGTGGCGGCCGCTGTGGCCGAGACACTGGTGGGGCGTCTGGCGGAGCCCGACGATTGTGCGGCGGCGATCGTCTACCTCTGCTCGGCGGGAGCGCGGCACGTGACCGGTCACGTCTTGAAGATCGACGGGGGACAGTACCTATGAGACGGGAGGATCGGTACCGATGACCATCAAGACGGGACTCGACGGCGGCGTGGCGACGCTCACGCTCGACCATCCGCCCCTGAACGTCCTCACGCAGGAGATGTCGCGGGAACTTCGCCGGGCGCTCGCGGTCCTCGCGGCCGACGAATCGATTCGCGCCCTGGTCATCGCCGCCGAGGGGAAGCACTTCTCGGCCGGTGCCGACGTGGGCGAACACCTCCCGCCTACCTACCGGGAAATGATCCCGGAGTTCGTCGAGACGCTCGACGCCCTCGCCACGTTTCCACTTCCGGTGGTGGCGGCGGTGCGAGGACGCTGCCTCGGCGGCGGCTTCGAGCTGGCGCAGTGCGCCGACGTGATCGTGGCCGGGGAGGGAGCCATCTTCGGGCAGCCCGAAATCGTGCTGGGCGTGACCGCGCCGATCGCGTGCGTGCTCTTGCCGCGCCGTTCCTCGCCGGGTACGGCCGCGGAACTCCTGTTCAGCGGCGACACGCTCTCCGCGGTGCGCGCCCAGGCGGCGGGGGTGATTCAGCACGTGGTTCACGACGACCAGGTGGAAGCGGCGGCGCGGGCCCTGGCGCTTCGCTTCGCGCGCCACAGCGGATCGGCGCTCCGGCTCACGAAGAAGACCCTCCTCGCCGCGGCCGACCGGCCCCGGCGCGAGGCGCTTCAGGCGGCGGCCGGCATCTACCTGAACGATCTCATGGCGACCGAGGACGCCCTCGAGGGTCTGAAGGCCTTCGTGGAGAAACGGACGCCGACCTGGAGGAATCGATGAGTCCGCCGATCGTCTTCCCGGAGTGGAAAGGGCGCGATCTCGAGGGGATCCTCACGTCCTGCATCGAACTGGTCGAGGACACGAAGTTCCCCACGGCGGTTCGGTGGCGCGACGCGGGAGGGAAGATCGTGGGCCACTTCCAGGTCTACTTTCCGGAAGAGATCGCTCATGCGGCCGGGCTGCTTCCCTTCAAGGTTCGCGGGGCGCCGATCGACTCGGTGCAATCCGACTCCCGCTTCGGTTCGTACCTCTGCTCGATCGTGAAGACGTCGCTCGAGCTGGCGCTCAGCGGGCGCGTGGTCCTCGAGCTCTTCGTGACGCATCCGATCTGCGACGCGGCCCGGAATCTCGGCGCGGTGTGGGGGCGAAATGTCACCTATCCCTGCCAGATCCTCTACCTACCGCAGAACGCCTCCTCGCCAAGCGCCGCGACCTATCTTCGCGGCGAGTACGACCGCTTGCGGCGGACCATCGAGGCAGTCGCCGGGCGTCGCGTCAGCGACGACGACCTTCGGCGTTCGATCGCGCTCTTCAACGAGAACCGGCGCCTCCTGCGCGACCTCTATGCCATGAAGCGGGAAACACCGTGGCTGGTCGCCGCGCACGAGGCGTACGCCCTTGTCTCGGTGGGCGGCCTGGTACCGCGCGAGGAGCACAACGCGCTCCTCGCCTCCGTCCTGCCGCTCTTGCGCGCGCGCCCGGCGAAACAGCAAGACAGGATTCGGGTCGTCTTCGAGGGGGGATTCTGCGAGCAGCCGCCGCTCGACCTCATCCGCTCGATCGGGCGCTCGTGCTACGTGGTGGACGACGATTTCATGGTGGGGATGCGATGGATCTCCTCCGACGTTCCGGCAGGCGACGATCCGCTCCGCGATCTGGCGGACTCTTATCTCGACCGCTCCACCTACAGCCCGGTCCAGCACGATCCGCGGAAACCCAAGGAGAAGATGCTCCTCGAGCGCGTGGAGCGTTCGGGCGCCCGGGCAGCCATCGTTTCGGCGGCGAAGATGTGCGAGCCGGGGCTAGAGGAGCAGGTGGCCTACGTCCAGGCGCTCGACGGCGCCAAGGTGCCGCATTTCGTCACCGAATTCGAAGAGAACATGACGACCTTCGAGCAGCTGGAGATCCAGCTGGAGACGTTCGTCGAAAACCTGATGTTCGACTGAGGAGCGCGCGCATGAAGACCGCACAGGATGAAGCCGGAATCGTGGGGCGGGGGAACCGCGAAGGCGCGCGCCTCTTCCGCGAGTGGTTCGAGGAACTGACGCGCGCGGCCGAGGAGGGAAGGGGTGGCGCCTACGTCTTCGTGATGGGGAGCCTCGGCGAACTCCTTCGAGTCTTCGATCTTCCGGTCGTCTTTCCGGAGATCAACTCCCTGCAGACCGCCGTGCGAAAAGTGGCGCACGAGTACCTGAACGAGGCCGAGGACCTGGGCTACTCGCCCGACATCTGCGGCTACGTGAAGGCCGACGTCGCCACGCAGATGCGCGGCGGGCAGCTTCCGATGGGGCGGATTCCCAAGCCGTCGATCGCGGTCCTCACGAACGCCTGCAACACCTACATCAAGTGGGCGGAGATCTGGGAGCGGATGTACCACATGCCGAGTTACGTCCTGGACGTGCCGGGTTCCCGAGCGGACGGGCTCCTGCCGGGGCGCGGGGACCGCGATTTCGAGAACGACCGCCGCTATGTCACCGCGCAGCTCCGCGAGCTGATCGCCCTGCTGGAGGAGGTGACCGGAAAGCGCTTCGACATTGACCGCCTGCGCGAGACGCTTGGCCACGCGAACCGGATGAACGCAGGGTGGAAGCGTGTCCTCGAGTTGAATCAGAGCCGCCCCTCGCTCTTCAACGCGCTCTCCGACGGCACCATCTATCTCGGCGTCTCGAACGGATTCCGGGGCGCGGCCGAGGGCTCCGCCTACTTCGACGACCTGGTCGAGGAGATGGAGTACAAGCAGGCGAATGGCATTGGAACCCTGGTCGATGAGCAGTACCGCCTCATCTTTGTGGGTGTTCCGTGTTATCCGATCTTCCGCCGCTTCACCGAACTCTTCACCGAGCACGGCGGGACCTTCATCAACTCCACCTACCTCTGGTTCGCCTCCGGCGGATCGAATCTCGGCTTCCAGTACGACCTGAAGGACCCCGTGGAGAGTCTCGCGGAGGGACTCCTGCTGGGCGTGCGCGACTCCATGGACAGCATGTTCTTCCAGACGAGAGCCCTCGCCCGGATGATCGACGAATACGCCGCCGACGGGATCGTCTTCCATCCCATCAAGAGCTGCCGCACCGTCTCCACCGGGCTCGCCGACAATCGCCGGGCGCTCATGGAACTGCGGGACATTCCGAGCCTCTTCGTGGAGTCCGACATGATGGACCGGCGGGTCGTCTCCGAGGCGCAGCTCAAGAATCGGGTCGACGCATTCTTCGAAGGCCTCGCGTCGCGGCGTCAGATCGCCGCGGCCGGCCGGGCCTGAGCGAAGGGAGGGAATACGGCATGGCCTACGCGGCGGGCGTGGACGTGGGATCGACACAGACGAAGGCGGTCATCATCGACGAGGCCGGACGGATCGTGGGGCGGGCGCTCACGGCGACCGGCGCCAACGTGATGCGCGCCGCCGAGAACGCGTTCCGGGAATCGCTGGTGGAGAGCGACCTCCGGGAGGAGGAAGTGGAGTACGTGGTGGGCACCGGATACGGGCGCTACAAGGTCACCTTCGGCAACACGCAGGTCACCGAGATCAGCTGCCACGGGCGGGGCGCCGTCCACATGTTCCCGAACACGAGAACCGTCGTCGACATGGGCGGCCAGGACACGAAGGCGATCCGCGTCTCCGCGCGCGGGGAGATCGTCGATTTCTGCATGAACGACAAGTGCGCCGCCGGCACGGGAAGATTCCTCGGCGCCGCTTCTTCCGCGCTCGACATTCCACTCGAGCAACTCGGGCCGACCGCGCTTCGCGGCGAGCGTCCGGTGAAGATCAGCACGACCTGCACCGTCTTCGCGGAGACGGAAGTTCTCTCGTGGCTCGGGAAGGGAAAGAAGATCGAGGACATCCTCCTGGGCGTCCACCAGTCGATCGCATCCCGTTCGGTGGGGCTCCTGTGGCGGACGGGCATCGAGGAGGAGGTGACCTTCACCGGCGGTGTGGCGAGGAACGTGGCGATGATCGAGGCGCTGGAGCGCGAAGTGAAGTTGAAGG
>JANNMC010000056.1:0-1025 GCA_031397435.1 Candidatus Eiseniibacteriota bacterium | reverse complement strand
GAGCTGGGCGACCGTGCAAGCCGGCGCGAGCGGGTGTGTGTTCATCGGCGGCGAAGCGGGGATCGGCAAAACGACGTTGCTCGACACGTTCATGGACGAGCTATCCACCCGGGCGGAGCGCGTAACAACTGCTCGCGCCGGCTGTGACGCCTCCGAAAGTCTGGCGGAGCCACATCAAGTCTGGCTGCGCCTGCTTGCACAGCTCGTCGCTGGAGGCGCCGGCCGGCGCAGCCTCGGCACTCTGCGTCGGCTCGCGCCGAACTGGTCCGCACAGCTTCCAGGCGGAGCGCCGCTCGCTGCGCCTCCTCCCAATCCGCGCGCTCGCCTATTGCGCGAGCTCGCTGCGTTCCTCGTTGCGCTCGCGGAACGCCGCCCGCTCGTGCTTGTGCTCGATGACCTCCACGACGCCGACGCCTCCTCGCTCGATCTTCTGTTCGGCCTGGTGCGCCTCCGAAGCCTGCAGGGTGTCTTGTTGTTGGGCGCCCACCGGCCCCACGAGGAACACACGGCGGCGCGCCCGCTGGATACCGAGGTGCACGCGCTTCGGCTGCGCGGTTTGGCGCGCGAGATCTCGCTCGGCGCCCTCGACGTCGAAGATGTCGCTCGCTTCGCCGCCGCGCGGCTGGGCACGGGAGAGCGGCAGATCGCGCCGCTGGCGGAGCTTCTGCATCGACGCAGCGAGGGGAACCCGCTCTTCTTTACTGCGCTGCTCGATGCCTGGATCGAGCGGGGCGCGCTCGCGAACCGTTCGCCTGGACTCGCTGCGGACGATCTCGCGGGCGATCTGCCCGAACCGCTCGATGCAGTCATTAGGCTCGAACTCGCCAAGCTCACGCCCGGCGCGCGCTTCTTGCTCGCGGCAGCGAGTGTGACTGGGCTGGAGTTCGCAGTGGGGAGCGCCGCCGCCGCGGCGTCGGTCGCGGTCGCGGAGGCGGCGAGCGAGCTCGAGAGCCTGGCGCGGCGCGAACGCTTCGTCCGCAGGCTCTCGGAGTCTCGCTACGGATTCCATCACGAGCTTCCTCGCG
>JANNMC010000050.1:0-11895 GCA_031397435.1 Candidatus Eiseniibacteriota bacterium | reverse complement strand
AACGACGCGAGCGTCCTGATCGCCGTCTTCGACAGCCGCGCCGCGCTCGTGAAGGTCCTCCTGAACGCCGCCGAACCGGCGACGCTGCCGGGCTTCTTCCGCCAGCCGCCCATCCCGTGGGACTTCACCGACGCGAACGGGGTCCGGGTTCCACCCGGCGCGTACCGACTCTACCTCAAGTCCGGCTCGTTCCAATCGACCAGCGACGTGGAGGTCCCATGACCTCCCGCACCGCCGCCCTTCGCTTCCTCCTGCTCGCCGCGTGTCTCGTGGCGGGAGCCGTGGGCGACAGCAGCGCCGCGCCGCTACCGATGGCCCCGGCCGATTCGGCGGCACTCGCCGCGGCCATCGCGGCTTCCGACTCCGCGGTCGCCGCGGCCTCAGCGCCTGTCGCGGAGAGCCCCAGCGCCGCCTCCACCTCCGCCGTCGTGGACAATCGCGATCGCGTGGAACTGGGCGTGGCCATGCCCGAGGGATACTTCGACTGGCTCGGGACGCTTGGCTACCGTCGAAACGTCCTCACCGACGCGCGATTCCAGCACTGGCTGCAGATCGAGACGATGTTCGGAAAGAAGGAGTACCTGAGCGAAGGCGCCGCCAGCGTGGCGTGGTACGTCCGGCCGCTCGCCTTGTGGCGCCCCGAATGGCGGATTCGGCCCGTGGTGGAGGGAGGAATCGGCGGCTACATCGTCGTTCAGTTCGCCGACATCGTCGGTTTCGAGGATTGGTCCTCGCACGCGCGCGCCTTCGTGAAGGGGCACGCGGTGGCGGGACTGGAAACGAATCTGTCGGATCGACTCGGGCTCGCGATCCGGGGGCGCTTCACGATCCCGGCCAGCCGTCCGCTCGACTACGCCCAGTTAGTTCTCTTCCTGAGATAGGCACCGGTCGCCGAATTCGCCGCACGCTCCAGATCGGCCGGCGTTCCCTCGGCCACGATCTTCCCACCCGCCATCCCTCCGTCGGGACCGAGTTCCACAAGCCAATCGCACGCCGACAGGAAGTCGAGATTGTGCTCGACGGCGATGACCGTTCCCCCGCGCCGCGTCAGTTCGTGCAAGACGCGCACGAGCACGGCGACGTCGCGCCGGTGGAGTCCGACCGTCGGCTCATCCAGGATGTAGAGCGTGTCGGGCGCGTTCCGGTCGGCCAGCTCGCGAGCCAGCTTCAGCCGCTGTGTCTCTCCCCCGCTCAAGGTCGTGAGCGGCTGCCCCAACCGTAGATAACCGAGCCCCACTCGCTCCAGGACCCAGAGCGGTTCCTGAATCTCAGGCTCCCCGCTGAAGAGGCGAAGCGCCTCCTCGATCGTCCGGCCTAGCAGCTCGTCCATCGAGAGCCCGTGAACGCGGACTTCCAGCACCTCGGGGCGATAGCGGCGTCCGCCGCATGCCTCGCAGGGAATGGAGAGGTCGGCCAGGAAGTACATCTCGACCTTCGTGACGCCGGCCCCTTCGCAGACGTCGCAGCGGCCGCCGGCGACATTGAAGGAGAAGGTGCCGGGCGTGTATTTCCGCTCGCGCGCCAACGGAGCGCGGGCCCACCGCTCCCGGATCCGGTCGAAGGCCTTGACGAATGTCGCGGGGTTGGAGCGCTGCGTTCTTCCCACCGGGCTCTGGTCGACGAGCGCGATCCGCGAACAGCCTTCGAGGCCCGTCACGTCGTCGTGCGCCCCCGGCACCGGGGCTTCCTCTCCCGCCGCGCGGGCGGCGGCCCGGTAAAGCACGTCTTCCACGAGCGTCGATTTTCCGGAGCCCGAGACGCCGCAGACGCCGCTCAGGGCGCCGACCGGAAAGCGCGTCGAGACGTTCTTGAGATTGTGCTCGCGCGCGCCTCGCACTTCGATCCATCCGGCCGACCGCTTGGCGTCCGGGAGGCGGAAGCGCGAATCGCGCACCGGAAATTCCACGTGCGC
This sequence comes from Candidatus Eiseniibacteriota bacterium, assembly GCA_031397435.1. Taxonomy (GTDB): domain Bacteria; phylum Eisenbacteria; class RBG-16-71-46; order SZUA-252; family SZUA-252; genus SZUA-252. The sequence goes on along the minus strand of JANNMC010000050.1, from coordinate 9,983 downwards.
CCGGCGGCCCGGCCACGATTCGATCGGCCCTTCATGCAGGAGCTGCCCGCCACGCTCTCCCGCGCCCGGCCCGAGTTCCACGATCCACTCCGCCGCCTCGATCACGTCGGGATCGTGCTCGACCACGAGAAGGGTGTTCCCCCGTTCCCGCAGCCGGAGGAGAACTCGGATCAGCCGGTCGGTGTCGCGCGGATGGAGCCCCACGGTCGGCTCGTCGAGAACGTAGAGCGCGTGGCTCAAGCTTCCCCCGAGCGCGTTGGCCAGTTCGATCCGCTGCGCCTCCCCGCCCGAGAGCGACTTCGTCTGCCGGTCGAGCGTCAGGTAGTCGAGCCCGGTCTCGCCCAGGTATTCGAGACGCCCGCGGAGTTCGGCCACGATCGGCGCCGCCACCACGGTCCGCACCGGGTCGAGATCCAGCCCCGCGATGAACGCGCGGAGTTCCCCCACCGTCATCGCGACGAAGTCGGCGACGTTCTTTCCCGCGACGTAGACCTCCAGCGCCTCCGGCTTGAGGCGGATCCCCCGGCAAGCCCCGCAGATCAACTGCTCCTGGTAGCGCTTCACGAGAAAGCGCGCGCTCAGCTTGTACGCCTTCTCCTTCTGCCGCTCGAGGAAAGGGAAGACCCCGCGAAATCCCGGCGCGCCGTGAAGCAGGATCTCCTGATGCTCGGGCTTCAGCGATTGGAACGGCCGGTTGAGCGGGATTCCATGCTTCTCGGAGACCGCCTTCAGCTTGGGGAGGAAATGGGCTCGCCACGAATTCGCCCACGGATCGAGCGCCCCTTCCAGGACGCTCTTCTCCGGATGGGGAACGACGCGCTCCCGCGTGAAGGTGAGGACGTTGCCGAAGCCGCGGCACTCGGGGCAGGCGCCGTACGGACTGTTGAAGGAGAAGAGCTGGGGACGCGGCTCTGGAAATTCCCGCCCACACCCCTCGCAGACGCGGCCGTCGGCGAAGGTGGTGCGCTCGCCGGAGGCGCGTTCGATCGTGACCCGGCCGTCGCCCTCCTTCCAGGCGTGTTCCAGCGCCTCGCGAAGGCGCATCCGGTTCTCCGGCGTCGAGCGGGTCCTGTCGACCAGGATCTCGATCGGCGCGCGGAGTTTCGGCGGCGGCGGTTCGTCGAGGCGAAGCCAGGCATCGGTCCCTCGCGCGCGGGCGCGAAGGAATCCGCGTGAGAGCGCGCGGGCCCAGAGCGCGGCCGGAGATTCGCCGGCTCGCGCGCCGACCGAGACCCAGATGGAGACTTCCTCCCCTCCCGACCGCAGCACCGACTCCAGGACGGAGTCGAGGCTGTGCCGGGGCACGGCGTGCCCACATCGTCCGCAGCGCGTCTCCCCCACGCGGGCCAGGAGAAGCCGGAGATAGTCGGCAAGTTCGGTGACGGTTCCAACGGTCGAGCGCCCGGTCTGGGCCGCGGCCCCCTGTCGGATGGCGATCGCCGGCGCCAAACCTTCCAGGTGGTCGTAATCGGGGCGAGGGAGGCGGTCGAGGAACTGCTTGGCGTAGGTTGAGACGCACTCCACGTAGCGCCGCTGGCCCTCCGCATAGATGGTGTCGAAGGCGAGCGACGACTTGCCCGATCCGCTGACGCCGGTCACGACAGTCAGGGAGGCGCGCGGAAAGGAGACATCGATGTTCTTGAGGTTGTTCTGCCGGGCTCCCCGCAGTTGAACGCGGGGCCGGGACGAGACGGCGGCCGTATCGGGTGCGGCGGGAGGCGAAGAGGGTCGGTCGGGCACGGACCCACTATAACGCGAGGCCGCCCGGCATGCACCGGGCGGCCTCTGAGGACGTGCCCAATCCGCGTTGAACTACTTCTTCTTAGCAGCCTTCTTCTTAGCAGCCTTCTTCTTCGCCGGCATGTACGTCACCTCCCCTCACGTTGATTTTGTTCGCCGTTCAGCCCGTAGCATTGCCCCCGGGCCCGATCAGCCCCACCACCTCATCCACCAGCACAGTCAGATCGAACGGCTTTCTGAGGTATCGATCGACCTTCAGTCGCTTCGCTTCCAACTTCACCTCGGGAGTCTCGTAGGCCGTCATGAGAATCACCTTCGACGGCACCGCCTGCTCCCGCAGGCGCCTGATCATCTCGATGCCGCTCTCCCCGGGGAGGCGGTTGTCGAGGACGATCAGGTCGAACGAGGGGCTTGCGAACGCGGGCTGCTCCGCGTCTTCCGCGGAACCAGCCGTCGCGATCCGATAGCCCGACTCACGAAGCACGTTGGAGAGAGTGCGAACGAGTAACTGCTCATCGTCCACGATGAGGACCGACTTCGACAAACCACACCTCCTCCATGCGTCGTCGTGATCATCGCTATGAGTAGAAAGCAGGAATGGTGCCAACTCTCGATGCGTGCTGCTCGTCGACGGGAACGGATCACGCATCAGCGAGTAACGATGCGAAGTTAGCGCGCATCCTTCGCGCATCGCATGCGTGATGACGTGATGGCGCGTGAAGCACGCGAAGTGTCAGAAGATTGGACAGCGTCGCGCGCTCGCGAGCGATTCATGCAGGTGAATTCGTGATGTGTGAAGAAACGCGACATGTCGAGAAACTCGACAGCGGTTTTCAGTGTCGATCGCGACGCGAATCCCACTTCGCGCCGCGATGTTCTACAATCGTCCGCATGATCGGATCGCGGCTCACGCACTACTTGTTGCTCGAGGAGATCGGCGCCGGAGGAATGGGCGTCGTCTATCGCGCGCGCGACGAGCGGCTGGACCGCGACGTCGCGGTGAAGGTGCTGCCGCCCGGAATCCTCGACGAGACGGCCCGCGCTCGCTTCCGACGCGAGGCGGTCGCGCTCTCCCGGCTCAATCATCCTCACATCGGGATGATCCACGACTTCGGAAGCGAGCAGGGCACCGACTTCCTGGTGATGGAGCTCGTGCGCGGCCGAACGCTTCGGGATCGGCTGCGGGAGGGGGCGATCCCGATCGAGGAGGTGGTGGAGATCGCGATCGCGGTGGCGGAGGCGCTGGAGGAAGCGCACGAGCATGGCGTCATCCACCGAGACCTCAAGCCCGAGAACGTGCTCCTCACCATGAAGGGATGGGTAAAGGTGCTCGACTTCGGCCTTGCGGCGTTGCGCGCCGCGCCGGGGACGACCGTCACCACGGAGACGCTGACCTCCTCGCACCTCCTCACCGGGACCTTGCCCTACATGGCGCCGGAGCAGTTGCTGGGCAAGCCAGCGGAAGCGCGGACGGACCTCTACGCCTTGGGCGTCCTGGTCTACGAACTGGCCTCGGGGACACGGCCGTTTCGTGCCGATATCCAGGCGGCGCTGATCGGGGAGATTCTCCACAAGGAGGCGGCGGCCCCGTCGTCGCGCCGGACCGGAATTCCGCTCTGGCTGGATGGGATCGTGGTGCGCTGCCTCGCGAAGGAAGTTGCCGGGCGCTTCGAGAACGCGACGGCATTGAAGGAGGCATTGAAGGCGGGGATGCGCTCCAGTTCGGCGGCGGCATCGGCCGGATCTGGTGGCGCTGGGGTTATGACGGGCTTGGGGTTGGGCTCGGGCCCACCTTCGTCGAACGCCGGCTTCGTCACCCCTCCGGCCGCTCCTTCGACACCGATCTCCGGATTCACGGCCGGCGCCGCCAGCCAGAACGTGAACCCCGAAGCCTACGACGCTGTGCTCCGTGGCCGCCAGATCATCGGCCGGCGGTCCGAGGAGAGCATGCGCCGCGGAATCGAGTACTTCCGCCGCGCGATCGAGCTCGATCCCCTCTACGCGCCGGCCTACGCGGCGCTGGCGACCGCCTACGACCTCATGGGCTTCTTCTCGATGGCGGCGCCCGCCGACTGCTTCCCGCGCGCCCGCGTGGCCGCCCTCCGCGCGATCGAACTCGACCCCAAGTGGGCGCCGGCCTATGCCGCGCTTGCGTACGCCTCCGTCTTTTACGAATGGGACTTCCGGAAGGCGGAGGATCTCTTCCGGAAGTGCATCGACCTCGATCCCCAGTATCCGATCGGACTGCTCTGGTACACCAACCTGCTCTTGTTCGAGCGACGGTTCGACGGAGCCACCGAAGCGATCAATCGCGCCCAGGCGCTGGATCCCCTCTCCTCCATCATCACGATGAGCCATGGCTGGACCGCCATGTTCCAGGGGCAGCACGAGTGGGCGCTCCGGGAGTACCGGAAGACCACCGACTTCGATCCCGACTTTCACGTCGCCCACTGGATGGCATCGTGGTGTATGACGGAACTCGGCCGCCACGACGAGGCGGTGGCGTCCGTCACGAAGGCGATCGAGGCCTCGAAGGGGCTCCTGGTCTGCTATGCCTCGCTGGCCCGCGCGCACGCGCTGGCCGGAAGGAAGGACGAGGCGCGCCGGGTGCTGGCCGAACTGGAGGCGAAGTCGCCGGCCCGGTTCGTGGAGCCGTTGGACGTAGCGCTGGCCTATGAAGCGCTGGGCGAGCGCGACACGGCGTTCGCCTGGTTTGACCGCGCGTTCCGGGAGCGGTCGCACTGGCTGGTGGCGATGGGGGTGGATCCTCGGTTCGATTCACTGCGGGGGGATGCGAGGTTTGTGGAGCTGATGAAGAAAGTCGGAGTTTCGGCGTAGCCGCTACCGTCCCACCTCCAACGTCCCCCGCGCCGCCGCGATCCGCTTGATCCGCTCGATCAAACTCTGCCGCGAGATACCGAGCACCCGCGCCGCCTGCGACCGATTGCCGTTCGTCGCCTCGAGCACCTTCAGGATGTGCTCCTGCTCGACCTCCGACAGGGTCGGCAGCGTGATGTCGTTCTCCCCCCGCGCGACCATGGCGTCGCGCATCGCGCGCGGCACCGCCTCGTACTGGGCGATCATCTCCGCGGGCAGGTAGTCCTCGCGCAGCACCTCATCGTCCTCAAGCAGCACAACGCGCTCGAGCAAATTCCGCAACTCCCGAACGTTTCCGGGCCAGCGATAGACCCGGACGATCGCCTCCACGTCCTCGGTCATGCCCCGGAAGCGCTTCCGGAACTTCTCGCTGTAGAAGCCCAGGAAGTGCCGCATCAGGAGCAGCACGTCGTCGCCGCGATCGCGGAGCGGCGGCATGACCACCGAGACGACCTTCAGCCGGTAGTAGAGATCGTGGCGGAATCGCCCCTCGCGGACCGCCTGATCGAGATCGCGGTTGGTGGCGGCGACGATCCGGAGATCGACCGAGAGATCGGCGGCGCCGCCGACGCGCTTGAAGGTGCGATCCTCGATGAAGCGGAGGAGCTTCGCCTGGGTTCCAACCGGCAGGTCGCCGACTTCGTCCAGAAAGAGGGTGCCCTGGTCGGCGAGTTCCACCAGCCCACGCTTCGGTTCCCGCGCGTCGGTGAAGGCGCCCCGCTCGTGCCCGAAGAGTTCGTTCTCCAGCAACTGTTCCTGGAATGTCGAGCAGTTGAGCGCCAGGAAGGGAGCGTCGCGCCGCGCGCTCTCGAAGTGGAGCGCCCGCGCCACCAGCTCCTTGCCGGTCCCGCTCTCCCCTTCGATCAGCACGGTGCTCGCCTCGCTCTGGGCCACCTTGTAGGTGATCTCCCAGGCGCGCCGGATCGCGGGCGAGTCGCCGACGATCTTCGTCTTGAGGAACGCCTCCAGTTCGGAGCGGCGGAAAGCGTCGAGCTGCGTCTCGCGAATGAGCCCTGCCTTCAGGCGCGCCATCGCGAGGAGCATCTCCTGCATCTCGTACGGCTTCTTCAGGAAGTCAGTTGCGCCCTGGCGCATCGCTTCCACCGCCGTCGGGAGGTCCCCGAAGGCGGTGATCACCACCACTTTCAAGTCGGGGGCGAGCGTTTTCAGACGGGGGAGCAGTTCGAGGCCGCTTCCGTCGGGGAAGCGAAGATCGAGGATGAGGGCGTGAGGAGGATCGCGGCGAACCGACTCGAGCACTTCGGCCGCGGTGCCGACGGCGTCCACGTCGTAGCCCTCGGCGCTCAGAAGCTTCACCAGCGACTTCCGGATCAGCTCCTCGTCGTCGGCGATCCGGACGCGCAGTTTCATCGCGCTACTTCTCCCGCTCGTCGCGCGGCTCTTCCGGCTCGGGCGGAGCCAGGAGGGCCGGGAGGCTGAACTTGAACGCCGCCCCCTGGGTCAGATTCCGCGCGGTCAGGTTGCCGCCATGCTCCCGCGCGATCTGGAGCGAGATCGACAGCCCGAGCCCCGTCCCCATGGAGCGCGTGGTGAAGAAGGGATCGAAGATCTTCTCCTTCACGTCCTCGGGAATCCCCGGTCCCGAATCGGTCACGATGACGTCCACATAGGCCTTCGTGGAGCGCGTCCGCCGAAGTCCCGTGCCGATTCGGAGCGTCCCCCCTTTCGGCATCGCCTGGATGGCGTTGATGACCAGGTTCAGAACAACCTGGTGCGCCATGTCGGGATCGACCGCCACCTGGGGCAGACCTTCGTCGAAGTCGGGCTCCACCTCGATGCCGGAGTCCTTGAGCCGGCGCCCCAGGTTGTCGAGCGCCTTGGCGACCACCTCGTGCATGTCGGTCGGCGCCGGCTTGGCTGCCTGCGGCCGCGCGAAGAGGAGGAGGTCGGTGATGATCTGCTCGATCCGGTCGAGTTCCTTCAGCACGTCCTGGAGGTCCTCGCGGCGGGAGTCGCCGGCGCGGAGTTTGGAGGCGACGAACTGGACGGTGGTGCGAACTCCGGTCAGCGGATTTCGAATCTCGTGCGCGACGCGCGCGGAGAGTTCGCCGAGGGAGATGAGCCGTTCGGTGTTGCGGAAGATTTCCTCGTCGGAGTCGGCGTCGACCAAGTCCTCGATGCGGACCAAGAGCGCCCCGTCCTCGCCAAGCGAGGAGGCGGAGTAGCGCATCAGGACCTCGCGGTCGCCCACCTTGCCGCGCACCTCGCGCGTGGAGCGCCCAGGCTCCCCCTTCGAACCGCGCTCCGGCAGGTACCAGCGCTCGGTCTCGGGCTCGAAGATTTCGCCCAGCGGCTTTCCCACCACCGCGTCGGGCGATACGCCCCACCCCTTGGCCAGCGTCTCGTTGATCGCGACGATGCGCCGGTCTTCATCGATCACGAGGAGACCCGTGTCGAGCGCGTCGAGGACGCGGACCAGGGAGTCGCGGGCGACGTCGGGCGCTTCAGCGCGTGTCATCGAATCCTCCGGCGGGGCGAAATGAGGGTGTGAAGCAGACGTTGCCTTGGGCGCGCGGTCGCGTCAATCGCAAATTGGCCTCCCGTAGTGGTTTCCCGCCATCGGAGCGCTGGCGGCCGACGGCCGGGCGGAGCCGCGCGCCTCTTGCGCCGAGGGGCCGCCGATTGGTACTCTTAACGGCTGATTGGCTTTCGCGCGGCGCCCCTACGGGCGCCATTGCTATCTATCTCTTCGACCGCGACCGAGGTGCGTTCACCATGATGCAAGGCCTTCGCGACAACATGAAGATCATCATCTGGATCACGGCGATCGTGTTCCTGGTGGGATTTGGAATCCTTGAACTTGGCGGCGTGATGGACTTCCGCGGCGCCGGCAGTTCTTCCGCCGGGCCGACGGGCCTGATCGCCGAGGTCAACGGGAAGCCGGTTCGCTACGAGATCTTCCAGCAGACCTACGCCCAGATGCTCGATCAGCTTCGCCAGACGCGGGAACTCCGCGAGGGCGAGGACGCCTACATTCGCGAGCAGGCCTGGCAGCAGGTGGTGCGGAACTCGCTCCTCGAGCAGGAAGCCAAGAAGCGCGGCATCACCTCGAGCCCCGAGGAGATCAAGAGCGCCATCCGCTATTCGCCTCCCCAGTTCGTCGTACAGTCCCAGGCGTTCTCGACGGACGGACAGTTCGACTACCGCAAGTATCTGGCCGAACTGGACAATCCGAACTCGCAGGTTCCGTGGGCCCAGGTCGAGGCGCTGGTCGCCTCGCAGCTCCCGCTCCAGAAACTTCAAGAGCAGGTCATCGCCGGCGCCAAGGTGTCGGACGGCGACGTGCGCGACCGGTTCCTTCTCCAGAATGAACGCCTCACGCTGACCTACGTCCGATTCGCCCCAGATTCCTTCCCGGTCGACACATTGAAGGTCGGTGGCGCGGACATCGAGTCGTACTACAAGGGGCACCCGGAGGAGTTCTCCGGGCCGGAGGAAGCCAAGGTGCAGGTAGCCCTGGTGCCTCGCCTCCCCGACGAGAGCGATTTCTCGGCGGCTCGGGAGCGGCTCCGCCCGATCCTGGACGAACTGAAGGCGGTGCCCGACTCCTTCGAGGCACGGGCCAGGGTCTACTCGGATATCTCCTCGAACGTTCGCGGAGGCGCCTTGCCGGGACCGACTCCGTTCGACGAGCTTCGCCCCGTCTTCAAGACCGGCTTGGCCAACGTGGCGCCGGGCCAGGTCTCGGAAATCCTCCAGGAAGAGCGGTCGCTCCACATCTTCCGCGTCGATTCGCGGCAGACCGATCCCGTACGGAAGCGCGACATGATCCTCTACCACGAGATCGCGGTCCGCGTGCAGCCGGGTGCCAACGCCTCCCGCGCGGCGCTGGAGAAGGCGAAGGAATTCATCAAGGAAGCGGAGAAGAGCGAGCTGACCGCCGCCGCCACCAAGTACGGCTATCGCACCGTGGAATCAGCCTACTTCGCCGCGGGAAAGAGCCAGAACGAGGTCTTCCAGCGCTTCCCCGATCTTGAAACGTGGGTCTTCACCGCGAAGCTCGGATCGGTCTCCCGTACGGTTCCGTCGGAGACTGGCTGGTACGTCTACCAGATTCTCGATCGCCGGAAAGCCGGCGTGAGGCCGCTGGAGCAGGTCTCCGCTGACGTCAAGAAGGCGGTCGTTCGTTCGCTCCAGATGCAGCGAGCCACCGCCGCCGCCGAGCAGGCGCGCGCCGCGATTGCCGCGGGCGGCAAGGAAGGGGACGTCGCCGCACGATTCAACGGCACCACGGGACGCGCCGACGGTGTGACCCGGAACGGCTTCATCGGCTCGATGGGGCAGGATCCGAAGTTGGTCGGCCAGTTGATGGGCCTCCCCGCGGCCGCCTGGACCCCGGTCCTGACCGGCCTCCCCGGCGCGGTCCTCTTCCGAATCGATGGGCATCAGCTTCCGGACGAAGTGGAATTCCAGAAGATGGCGGCCCAGATTCGCGAAAATCTCCTGGCGGAGCGGCGCCAGGTACTCTTCGTCGAGTGGATGGAGGGCCTTCGCCGGACGGCGTAGGTGAAGGACTACCGCGAGAACTACTTCGACATCTAGGGCATCCTATCGGGGCGACATTGCCCCGCGAAAAAAATCGAGGCGCCGCAGCGAATGGCCGCGGCGCCTCGTTCTTGTATTCAATCCAGCTAGGACTTCCGCCTAGGACTTCCGCGGTTCGTCGCCGCTCGGCGGAGTGCTCGGCTTGTCGCTGGTCGACAGCTCGCTCTCGACTTCCTTCATCCCCTTCTTGAACTCCTGGATTCCCTTTCCGATCGAGCGTCCGATCTCGGGGATCCGTTTCGCCCCGAAGAGAAAGAGCACGATCAGGAAAATCCAGAAGAGTTCCTGGGGACCCATGTTGAACATCGTTATGCCTCGCTAGCCGAGCCCGACTGCGGCTCCGTGGTGGTCATCGCGGCTGCGTCCATCGCCGCGCGTCTCGGCCCACGATGACCGTGACGTCGATCATTTCCTGGGCCCGGATCTGCTGGATGAGATGGCGGGTACCCAGGTAGTCCGCCACGATGCTGCCCGGCTCGGGTGATTCGCTTCGAGTCACCACGAGCGTATTCCGATAATCGGCGCGATCGGCGTTGCTCACCACGAGCACGTCGAAACCGCCGTCCCTCAAGTACGATGCCAGTTCCCCCGCCAGTCCCGACCGGCCGCTCCCATTCAGGAGTTCGATCCGGATGGGCCCCTTCGGCCGCCCCAGCGACTGAGGACCGACGCGCAGCGCGGTCGACACGATCAGCGCCGCAACGACAATGAAGAGAACGGCCAGCGTGATGTCGAGGGCGCGTGCGCCGCCGCCTGCCGATTTCTTCGCCATCGTGTCGCCGGCCGCCTTCTACCGGCGC
>JANNMC010000038.1:0-10658 GCA_031397435.1 Candidatus Eiseniibacteriota bacterium | reverse complement strand
CCGGCGCCTCGCTGGAGCACGGCCACGCGCAGCTCATCGCCACGCCGATCATCCCGAAGGTCGTACAGGAGGAACTGGACGGAGCGCTGCAGCACTATCGGATGAAGGAGCGCTGCGTCTACTGCGACATGGTGGAGCAGGAACTCCGCGAGGGAAGGCGCCTCGTCCGGGACGAGGAGGGCTTCGTGGCCATCGCCCCCTTCGCGCCCCGATTCCCCTTCGAGACCTGGATCCTGCCGAAGCGCCATCACGCTTCCTTCGACGAGATGGAGCCTCACCAGTTGGGGGCGCTGGCGCGCCTCCTCAAGGACACGCTGGGCCGCCTGCGCCGCGCGCTCGACAATCCGAACTACAATTTCCTCCTCCACACGGCGCCCTGCCGGGAGACGCACCTGGAGCACTATCACTGGCATCTGGAAATCTTCCCGAAGCTCGCGCACGTCGCGGGATTCGAGTGGGGCACCGGGTTCTACATCAACGCCACCTCCCCCGAGGAGTCGGCGAAATTCCTGCGCGAGATGAAGTCCTGATGGCCCAGCGCTTTCGCGTCGCCTTTGCCAGCGCCGAGTGCTTTCCCTACGCGAAGGTAGGCGGGCTGGGGGACGTGGTCGGCGCGCTGAGCCGATCGATCGCCGACCTCGGCTGCTCCGTGGCGGTCTTCCTGCCGCGGTACGGGAATCTGATGTTCCCCGAGGAAACGTCGCTGGAACTGGTGGCGAAGGTGGAGGTGCCGGTCGGCGCCGTGGAGGAGACGGCGCTCGTCTATCGCCTCCGGCATCCGGCGCACCCGCCGCACCTGCACCACTACTTCCTGGCGAACGAGCGCTATTTCGGCCGCCCGGGGATCTACGACGATCCGGCCACCGGGGAGGCGTACCCGGACGACGCCGAGCGATTCATCTTCTTCTCACGCGCCTGCCTGGAGGCGATGCGGGCGGTCGCGTTCGCGCCGGAAGTGATCCATGCGAACGATCAGCAGACCGCGCTCATCCCCGCCTATCTAAAGACACTCTACGCCGACGATCCGTTCTTCCAGATGACCGCTTGCGTCCTCTCGCTCCACAACCTCGGATACCAGGGCGTGCATCCGCCGGAGACGATGCGGATGGCAGGATTCCCCGGCGATTTCTTCTACCCGCTCTCACCGTTCGAGTACTGGGGGCGAATGAACTTCCTGAAGGCCGGAATTCACTTCGCCGACACCCTGACCACCGTGAGCGAGCGTTACGCCGAGGAGATCCAGTCGGGCGACGAGTTCGGCTTCGGCCTCCAGGGAGTGCTGAACGCGCGACGGGAGGATCTGGTCGGCATCGTGAACGGGATCGACGTCCGCGCCTGGAATCCCCGCACCGATCGTTTCATCGCGGCGCGCTTCGACACGGAGTCGCTGGAGGGGAAGTCGATCTGCAAGTTGGCCCTCCTCGAGGAACTTTCCCTGCGGCAGTCGCCCGACCAGCCGCTGTTCGGCATCATCTCCCGGCTGGCCGACCAGAAGGGCTTCGACCTCGTGGAGGCGGCGGCCGAGCGTCTCCTCGCGCTCCCGGCGCGGTGGGCCGTGCTGGGGAGCGGCGCGCCACGCTACGAGGCGCTCTTCACCGACTGGGCCGCGAAGCATCCGGAGCAGGTTGCCTTCCGCGGCGGTGTGCTGGAGCCGCTGGCCCATCGCATCGAGGCGGGGGCCGATTTCTTCCTGATGCCGTCGCGCTACGAACCGTGCGGCCTCTCGCAAATGATGAGCATGCGCTACGGGACGATCCCGGTGGCCCGCGCCACCGGGGGCCTCGTCGACACGATCCCTCCCTATGGGCCCTACGCTCCCGAGGGGGCGGGGATTCTTTTCGACGCCTACACGCCGGAGGCGCTCCTGGGCGCCTTGCAGGAGGCGCTGGCGCTCTACGCCCACCCGTCCGCTCTGGCACGGGTGCGGCGGAGCGGCATGGCCCGGGACTTCTCCTGGGAGAGCTCGGCGCGCCGCTATCTGCAGCTCTACCGCCAGACGAACGCCGTTCGCCGCATGGGCACCGGATACCATCGCTGGCTCTCCGGACTGGAGCCGGGAACCGCCGTCGAGGGGCCGGGCGGATGGTCGCCCCCTGGCCCTCCCTTGACGGGACGGAAGGAAGGCGTTTAGTATCTCCCCCGCAGTACCGACAATTCAAAGAGTGAGCGGAAGTAGCTCAGCCCGGTAGAGCCCCACCTTGCCAAGGTGGTTGTCGCGGGTTCAAATCCCGTCTTCCGCTCCATTTTTTTTGCCCTTCGCGGGGAAATTCCTTCCTCCCCGCTTGTCACCCCGCTCCATAGGTGCTAGTAATTCCCCTCGGCGCCGACGTTGAAGGATCGGCACGAGTACACTTGAAAGGAGAGAGGTGCATGCCCGCCAAAAAGCGTGCTACGAAGCCAGCGAAGAAGAAGGTCACCAAGGTGAAGGTGAAGCGGAAGCCGAATGCCGCGTTCATGAAGCCGATGACGCCGTCTTCGACCCTCTCCGAGGTGATCGGTAGCAAGGCCATACCGCGCACCGAGGTGACGAAGAAACTCTGGGCGTACATCAAGAAGTACAAGCTTCAGGATGCGAAGAAGAGGACCATGATCAACGCCGACGACAAGCTCAAGGCGGTCTTCGGAGGCAAGAAGCAGGTCAGCATGTTCGAGATGACGAAACTCGTCTCGAAGCATCTGAAGTAGCCACAGGCCTTCTATTCGTATCGTCACCGCCTCGCTGCTTCGGCAGCGGGGCGGTTTCGTTTTGTCCGTGTGGGGGCTTGACCCGGCCCGCGCGCGTTGGAGAAGATTCGCCGCAGGAGACGACTCCGCCGTTGTCGTGAACCAAGGAGGGTAGAATCGTGATCCGCCAACTCCTCGCCGTGTCGCTCGCCGTCTGCTCCGCCGCGTTCGCCATCCCGTCCCCGTCGTGGGCGGTCACCGAGGGCGACCTGAAGCAGGCCGAGAGGGAACTTCAGAAATTCTTCGAGGGAACCATGGTGACCGTGCTCCTCGACATGCCGGCGACGGCGCAGGGGATCGACATCACGCCCGAGGCGGAGAAGCCGCTGGCGTTTCCGGATTATCAGGCGCGGCTGAAGAAGGTTGGCATCTCCCTCAAGCGAGGGGACGGCGTCATGGTCACCAAGGTGAAAGTGAAGTCGAAGCTGATCGAGTTCCAGCTCGGCGGCGGCGGCTACGGCACCTTCGGAGACGAGAAGGCATCCGGCGGCTCGGGAGGCTCCACGGGGAAGAGCACGCGCGAGAAGAACCTCGAGCGCGATCTGAAGAGCGAGAAGGACCCGGCGAAGCGAAGGGCCATGACAGAGGAACTCGACCGGCTCCGCCGCGACCGTCAGCACGACGAGCGGGAGAACAGCGCGGAGGCGAAGCAGGCCCAGGCGATGGAGAAGCAGCGGCTGGGCGAGAAGGCACTCTCGGCCGGATCGCGCTTCAACGTGCGCTATCCCGACGGAGTCCCTTCGGACGCCCTGACGCCCGAGGCGCTCATTTCGGCGCTGGAGCGCTACGTCGACTTCCGGGCGCCGGAGGTTGGAGTCGGCGCCGGGGATTCGCGCGGTGACCGGGACATGGGGCGCGACGGTGGCGAGAACGGGCGAGCGCTCCGGAAGGGAGCGACATTGGCGGACGTGGCGGCGCTCTACGGCCCCGCGATCTCAACGGCCTCGCGGACCGACTGCGGCTGGGACGTGACCACGAACCGCTACCGGAAGGGCCCGCAGCGGGTCGAGGCGACCTTCATCGAGGGAGTACTGGTCCGGTACACGCTTTCGGAGGAGTAGCGCGCGGGTGGCTAGGAAATCGTCTTCTTGAACGCCCGCGTGCTGATGAGCACGAGGACGGCCGAGATCGCGGCAAGGGCGGCCACGTGCTGCCAGAGGTCGAAGAAGCCGGCGCCGCGGATGATGATGCCGCGAGAAATGGCGATGAAGTGGGTGGCCGGGAGAATCTGGGCCGCCGCGCGGAGCACCGTCGGGAGCGACGTGAGCGGAAAGACGTAGCCCGAGAGCATGATCGACGGGAGCAGAAATCCCTGAGCGCGTTGGATCGCCTCCATTTGCGTCTTGCTGCTGGCGGAGACGACGAGCGACATGGAGAGAAGCGCGAAGAGATAGACGAGCGAGAGGGCGAGGAGGAGGAAAACGTTTCCATGGATCGGGACGCGGAAGACGGACGTCATGATGGCGAGGACCGCGATCAACTGAACGAATCCGAGCGCCAGATAGGGAAGCAGTTTTCCCAGGATCACCGCCACGGGGGAGACCGGCGTCACCATTAGCTGCTCCAGGGTCCCCCGCTCGCGCTCCCGGACGATGGAGAAGGCGGCGAGGATCGTCCCGGAAAATGTGAGAAGGATCGCCACCAGTCCCGGGATCAGGAGATTGGCGCTTCGCGAGTCCGGATTGAAGAGGAGCTGAGGAAAGACGCGGATCGGAAGATCGGGCGTTGCCGAGCGGGCGAGGAGTTCCTCCACGCTCCGACTGAGCGCCACCCCGTTCGCCGCCGCCAGCGCCTGCCCCGAGATGCTCGCGTCCGATCCGTCGATCAAGACCAGCACGTCCGCCGATTGCCCCGCCGCGCGCCGGTCGGCGTAGTCGGGCGGGATCTCGACCCCCACGGAAGCGCGCCCCGCCACGATCTCCTCGTGAAGTTCCGCCCGCGACCTGGAGAAGGTGATGATGTCGAAGGTGCGCGTGTTCTCGAAATCGCGTACCAGCTGCCGGCTCTCCACGGTTCGGCTCTGGTCGAAGACGGTCGTGGGAACGAATCGCACGTTCGTGTCGATGACGCCGAAGAGAAAGAGCTGGAAGATCGGCACACCGATGGCGAACCGGAGCGTCCCCTTGTCGCGCGTCATCTGGATCGCTTCCTTCCGGAGCACCGCCGCGAATCCCTTCATCGCCGCCGTGCCCCCGTCACCGCCGCCTCCGCTTGCGCGGCCAGTTTCGTCAGTCGGACGAAGACGTCCTCCAGGGAGGGATCGATCGCGCGGACGCGGACGCGGGCCCCCGCGGCGGCGGTCAGATCGCGCTCCACCCGGGCGTCGTCGTGCGTTCCGTCGATCAGCAGGTGGAGCGCGTTCCCGAAGATCGTCACGTCGTCGACGTAGGGAAGGTCCCGGGCGCGCGTCATCAGTCCCGCCGCGCCGGCGTCGCACTCCGCTTCCAGGCGCCTCATTCCCGCCGGCGTGACCTCGGGAAGTCCTCGGAGGTCGGCGGGCCGTCCCGTGACGAGCATGCGGGAGAGGTAGAGATAGCCGACCGTCCCGCAGCGCTCCGCCTCGTCCATGTAGTGCGTCGTCACGACGAGCGTCACGCCCTTCCCGGCGAGTTCGAAGAGGAGATTCCAGAGTTCGCGGCGCGCCACGGGGTCGATCCCGGCGGTCGGCTCGTCGAGGAAGAGGACGCGCGGCTCGTGCATGAGGGCCGCCGCGAGTGCGAGCCGCTGCTTCCATCCCCCGGAGAGATGCCCCGCCAGGCGGCGAAGGTAGGGCTCCAGGCGCGTGAGTTCGACCACCCACGCTTGCCGTTCCCGGCGCCGCGCGCCGTGGAGACCGTAGACCTGCGCGAAGAAGTCGAGGTTCTCCGTCACGGTCAAATCTTCGTAGAGCGCGAACCGCTGGGAGACGTAGCCGATCCGCTGGCGGACTTCCTCGGCTTTCGCGGGAACGGGGAGCCCATCCACGCTGGCCGTGCCGGCGGTGGGGGCGAGAATCCCGCAGAGGATTCGGATGAGGGTCGACTTCCCGGAGCCGTTCGGACCGAGGAGTCCGTAGATCTCCCCTCGTCGGACGTTCAGGGAGACCTCCTCGAGCGCCCGCACCGGGCCGAAGTCGCGCGTGACGCCGCGGACCTCGATGCCGAAGTCGTCTCGCGATACCGGAGCCGGTGGGGGAGCGGAGTCGTGGCCGGCGATCACCGGCCGCCCTCCGCCGTTCGCAGCGTCGCGGTCACCGCCATCCCCGGTTTCAGTTCGGGAGCTGGCGGAACCTCGATCTTCACGCCGAAGACCTGGTCGTTTCGCTGCTCGCGCGTTTGCACATTTCGCGGCATGTACTCGGCCCGCGAGGAAATCTCCACGATTCGCCCCGGGAAAACGCGGCCGGGATAGGTATCGACGCGGAGATCCACCATCTGGCCGAGGCGAATCGCCCCGAGGCGCGGCTCGGGGACGTAGACGCGCACGGTCGCCGGCCCTGCTTCGAGAAGGACGGCGACAGGCTGGCGCGGCCCGACCAGGTCTCCGGGGCGAAGATCGAGGGTCTGGACGATACCCGTGACCGTGGCGATCACCACGGATTCCTTCCGCTCGCGCTCCAGATATCGCAGGCGCCCCTCGGTCTGCTCCACCGTGGCGCGCGCGGCGGCGATCTCCTCGGGCCGCGTGCCGCGCTCGAGCGCGAGGAACGTCTCGCGGCGGCTCGCCGCCAGGGCCGTTGCGTTTTCGACCTGCTGCGGCGCCACCAGGCTGTCCCGAAGCAGCGTCTCCAGGCGGCGGCGGTCCGACTCCGCGTTTTCGTACTCGACCTTCGCCCTCGCGATCTCCTCCCGCCGCGGACCGCGCCGCGCCAGTTGGAGCCGCGACCGCGCCTCCGAGACGCGGCCCTGTTGTTCGGCGATCTGCGCCTCCGTCAGCGAGGCATCGAACGCCACGAGGCGATCGCCGACCTGGACCGAGTCGCCTTCATGAGCGAAGACGGAATCGACACGGCCGCCCAGGAGAGAGCCGACGCGGACATCGTTCGCCTCAAGAGAGCCGGAAAGGACCAGCGGACCGTTCGCGCCGCCCCAGGGAACCGCGCAGCGCGCGCCGAGCGTCGCGAGGAGAAGAAGTGCGAGAAGGAGTGGAGTGTGCCGCATCGGGCTATTGTAGCGCCTCGCCGCTCACCGCGAGTCGCGCTCCGCGCCGCCGGCCACGCGGCGAACCAGGTCATCGAAGTCGAGGGCCGGAAGGCCGCCCGCCCGCTCGGCCAGCGCGGGAAGTTTCACCAGGTCCGCATCGCTCGTCGGCGTGACACCGTTCCAGGGATCGAACCCCTGCGTCTCCTGGAAGCGGCGGCGCGGCCCCGCCCAGGTCAGCACTCCGGGGTGCGCGACGAGGAGCCCGGGACGATCCCCCTCGAGAATCTGATAGGCGCGAAGACGGGCGTAGAGGTCGTTGTTCCAGAAGACGAGGCCGCGATCGAAGGGAACGCTCCGCCACGCGGCGCGGACGATCCGATCGGTGTCCTCCGCGCTCCGCCTCGCCTGTAGATCGGCGCTCACCCAGGTGGGGAGGAGCCCGACGAGGAGCGCCGCGCCCAGTAGCGCCGCCACGGCGGGCCCCACGCGAGCCGCGAGCCGTGCGGCCAGCCAGGGGAGCCAGAGCGAGCCCAGCGCGAGGATCGGCAATTCATGCGCGGAGGGATCGGGGACGCGGTAGACCAGCACGAAGGTGGCCTGCGCCACGATCGCGACTCCGATCGCGATCGCGAAGGAGCGTGCCGGAGTACGTTCCCGCGTCGTCATGGCCATGGCCGCGGTGGGGAGCGACAGGCCGATCCAGGGCAGCGCGCTCGTGAGCAGTCGCGTCTCCGCCGCGCTGGGATTGAATCCGCCGAGATATCCCCGGTAGGCCGCTCCAGCCAGATGGGCCGAAAGCCCCGCGAGCCCGGGCTCCAGGAGCGGCCACTGGAACGCCGCGGGGTTCCAGGCGCGATAGACGATCCAGCTCCAGGAGAGAAGCGGGAGCGACATTCCGAGAAGAATCGAAAGGAGAGCCGGTGGCAGGGAAGCGCCGACTTCCCTCTGCGTGCGCCAGGACGAAACGTGGCGAGCCGCGATCCACGCCGTCAGCGGAGCGCCCACGAGCAGTGCGGTGGCGTGATGCGCCGCCCCCAACCCGAGGACCGCTCCCCACGCGATGAATCGTCCCTGAAGCTTCCGCAGGGGCACTGGAGCGGCATCAGGAGCGCGCTCCTCGCCGCCCGCGATCCGCCAGGCGACCCAGGCCGCTCCCATGACCCAGGCCAGGTGCCACGAGGTGACCTCGGCCCCGGTGGCGGCGGCATTCCAGATCGGCTGTGTCAGGAGGGGAAGCAACGGGAGGGTGGAGAGAATCGCCCGCCCGGCCCCGCGTGCGGGGAGAAAGGGGCCGGCCAGCGCCAGGGCGAGCCGGTGGAGGAAGAACGCGGCCACGGCGCTCCCGAGGGCGCTCCAGGCGTTCGCGGCGACGGGCCATGAAACACCGAGCGCGTGGAGCGCTGTCGTCATCGCGTGTCCCGCCAAGACGTAGATCGGATAGCCCGTTGGGTGCGGCATGCCGGCCAGCGCGAGCGCCAGCGTCAGCTCGCTCGCATCTCCCTCCGCATAGCCCCGCGGCGCCGCCAAGAGCCCCCACGAGAGCGCGAGGAGGGCAAGCATGGCGCCGGCCGCGGCGTCGGCCCGGGCAGCGCTCCTTGACTGGTCCCTTGGTCCCATACCTCCCAAGTCCGGAAATTGCTTAATCATCAATACTTCCGAGCGGCAATCCGACGCGGGGAAGGACCCCGTCGGGGACCCCGCGGCGCCCACTTTACGCTATACTGGCGGGACTTCCACCGTCCTCCGCGGCGGTAGCGGTTCTTGCACTCCTTGGAGGCCACATGAATCCCAACCTACAACCGCAAGTGTCGTGGAGTACCACGATGACGACTCACAAGGAGTTGCTCGATTGGGTCGGCGAGATGAGCCGTCTCTGCCAGCCCGACCAGGTCGTGTGGTGCGATGGTTCCGAGCAGGAGAAGCGCCGCCTGACCGAGGAAGCGGTGGCGACGGGGGTGCTCCTCCCGCTCAATCAGAAGAAGCGCCCGGGCTGCTATCTCCATCGGTCCAGCCCGAACGATGTCGCGCGTGTGGAGCACCTCACGTTCATCTGCACGCCGACGAAGGATGAAGCGGGCCCCACGAATCACTGGATGGCGCCCGACGAGGCCTATGCCAAGCTCCGCCTGCTCTTCGACGGCGCCATGCGGGGCCGGACGATGTACGTCGTTCCCTACGTCATGGGACCGCTCGGGTCGCCCTTCTCGAAGATCGGCGTCGAACTCACCGACAGCGTCTACGTCGTCCTCTCCATGCGGATCATGACGCGCATGGGCAAGCCGGCGCTCGACATGCTCGGCGATTCCCACGACTTCAATCGCGGACTCCACTCGACGCTCGACGTGAATCCGGATCGCCGTTTCATCTGCCACTTTCCACAAGACAACACCATCTGGTCGATCGGTTCCGGATACGGCGGCAACGTTCTCCTGGGCAAGAAGTGTCTGGCGCTCCGGATCGGATCGTATCTGGGCCAGAAGGAAGGGTGGCTGGCCGAGCACATGCTGATCCTCGGTGTCGAAAGTCCCGAGGGACAGACGACGTATGTCGCGGCGGCCTTTCCCAGCGCCTGCGGAAAGACCAACTTCGCCATGCTCATCCCGCCGCGCCGCTTCCAGGGCTGGAAGGTCTGGACGGTGGGCGACGACATCGCCTGGATGCGCGTCGGCTCCGACGGGCGCCTCTGGGCCATCAATCCCGAGGCGGGCTACTTCGGCGTGGCGCCCGGGACGAGCGTCAAGTCGAACCCCGCTGCCATGAGGAGCATCGAGCGCGACACGCTCTTCACGAACGTCGCGCTGACCGCCGACGGCGACGTCTGGTGGGAGGGGATGACCGAGAACCCGCCCGAGGGAATGACCGACTGGCTCGGGAAGCCGTTCGATCCGAAGTCGGGCGAAAAGGCGGCGCACGCGAATAGCCGTTTCACGGCGCCGATGACGAACAACCTGGCGCTCTCCCGCCGCGTGAACGACCCGGAAGGGGTGCCGATCTCGGCGATCATCTTCGGCGGACGGCGCGCGACGACGGTTCCACTGGTGCTCCAGTCGTTCAACTGGGTCCACGGCGTCTACATGGGCGCCACCATGGGCTCGGAGACGACCGCGGCGGCGACCGGGCAGGTCGGCGTGGTGCGCCGCGATCCGATGGCGATGCTTCCGTTCTGCGGATACAACATGGGTGACTACTTCAATCACTGGCTGGAGATGCGCGCGCAGATTCCGCACCCGCCGAAGATCTTCATGGTGAACTGGTTCCGGAAGGGAGCCGACGGCAAGCTGGTCTGGCCGGGCTATGGCGAGAACATGCGCGTCCTCAAGTGGGTCGTCGATCGCGCCATGGGGCACGTCGGCGGCCGCGAGACGCCGGTCGGCTGGGTGCCGCGCGAGGGCGATCTCGACCTCTCCGGCCTCGACATTGCCAGCGATGCTTTCCGCGAGGCCACGGCCGTGC
Source organism: Candidatus Eiseniibacteriota bacterium (assembly GCA_031397435.1). Lineage (GTDB taxonomy): Bacteria > Eisenbacteria > RBG-16-71-46 > SZUA-252 > SZUA-252 > SZUA-252. The sequence goes on along the minus strand of JANNMC010000038.1, from coordinate 360 downwards.
GCGTGGAGGAGTGGAAAGAGGAAATCAAGATGCAGGCCGAGTTCTTCAAGACGATCGGTCCGAAGATGCCGCACGTGCTGGAACTCCAGCGCGAACTCCTGGCGGGCGCGCTCGAGTACGGCGCGCCGATGGGCGAGCCGTAGAGCGCCTCGCTAGGTCTCGAATTCCTTCGGGATCGCCTCGGTCAGATTCTCGCGGCCGCTCGCCGTCACCAGGACGTTGTCCTCGATCCTGATTCCACCCAGCGGAATGAGCGACGCCGCCTTCTCCCAGTTCACGCAATCGGGGAAGCGCTTGCGCCGCCCGGCGTCGTGGAGAATGGCCGGGATGAAGTAGATCCCCGGCTCGATCGTGAAGACC
>JANNMC010000020.1:0-1608 GCA_031397435.1 Candidatus Eiseniibacteriota bacterium | reverse complement strand
GCACGACCCAATGAGGATCGCGAGCCCGGCGATGACTCCTAGCCGCGTCAGTAATTTGAGCATCACTGTCTCCATAAAAATGAGCCCACCAGAATCCGCTTCGGCAGCGATTCTCTGCTGGCAACGCCTCCCGTGCAATGCATTCCCGAGGCGGGAACTCGCTTTCGCGGTCGTGCTGGTCTCGCTCGCCCTGCTCGGCGCCGCCACCGGGCTCGATCATGCTTTTCCTCCAATGCCCGGCGAGGCGCCTACCGCGGAGCGCATCGAGCTCGGGCGTCTGCTGTTCTTCGACCCCGTGCTCTCGCGCGATGGTTCGCTCTCCTGCGCGCATTGCCATCGCCCCGAGCGTGGCTTCACGGACGGCCTCGTCACAGCGCGTGGGCTCGGCGGCGCGGCGCTCGCCCGTAACACTCCGACGCTCTACAACGCGGCGTTCAAGCAGCGCCTGATGTGGGATCGGCGCGCGGCTGCGCTGGAGGGGCGTGAGTTAGTTCCGCTACTCGCGCCGGACGAGCTGGCTGCGGATCCGCCGCAGTTGCTCGCGAAGCTCGCGGTGATTTCCGAGTACCGCGAGCGTTTCGCCGCTGCGTTCCCTGACAACGACGGCAGCGCCGCGAACGCGGCTACGCCCGCAATCTCCCTCGCGAACCTCGCGCGCGCGCTCGCGGCCTTCGAGCGCACGCTCGTCTCGCGCGATTCGCGCTTCGATCGCTTTGCGCGCGGCGAGCGCGCGGCGCTGAACGCTTCCGAGCGCAACGGGCTCACGCTGTTTCGCTCGCTCGCGACGCGCTGCTTCGAGTGCCACCGGCTGCCCACGTTCGACGCGCCGCTCGCGCTCAGCGTCGGCGTGCCTTCGCCCGATCCGGGCGCCGCAGCAATTACGGGTCTCGCCGCGCAGCACGGCTTCTTCGGCGTGCCGACGCTTCGCAACGTCGCGCTCACCGCGCCGTACATGCACGACGGTTCGCTCGCAAAGCTCGAAGACGTGGTCGAGTTCTATCGCCGCGGGGGAGGGCTCGCGCGCGGCGTGCCGCCCTCGCGCCTGCACGAGTTCGTGCGGCCGATCGAGATGACCGACGCCGAGGCCGCGGACCTCGTCGCGTTCTTGCGCGCGCTCACGGATGAAAGCGCGCGCCCCGCGATACCCGAGCGGGTACCGTCCGGCCACCCTGTGATGGCAGGCGTCGCACCCTGATGACTCACCCAGTCCGGAGATCCCGATGACCGCGCTTCGTCCGCTCTGCTGCCTCTTGGCTGCTGCGCTCCTCTCGCTGGCGGCGCCGACTCTCGGCGAAACTTTCCGCGTGCGCGCGGGCGAATCGATCACGAAAGCGATCGACGCCGCGCCGCCGGGCAGCACGATCGAGGTAGAGCCGGGCACTTATCACGAAGCGCTGGTGATCGACACGCCCGGCATCACGCTGCGCGGCGTCGTCTCCGGCGCGAAGCGCCCAGTGCTCGACGGCCGCGGCAAGCTGAACGACGGCGTGATCGCCTCGGGCAGCCCGTTCACGATGACCGGCTTCGCGGTGCCCACGTGGAACTATATTGGGCAACATCAGCGGTACGTGATACACCAAGGACGCCCACACCTATGGATGTAAACAG
>JANNMC010000012.1:0-10740 GCA_031397435.1 Candidatus Eiseniibacteriota bacterium | reverse complement strand
CTCCCGCTCTTGCTGGGCGCGCGCTTCAGGGCTGTTCCGTTCACGCGCGCGGCGCTCCGACAAGCGACGCCCAGCGCGGACCCCTGCGAGGTTGGCCACCATCCCTCTCACGCTCTCGGGTTGCGCAGTGCCGTTTTGGTGCAGAAGCACCTCGTCGTTCACGACCACATCGCCCCGGAGGACCTTGCGGAGTTCGCCCGTTGCGGTCTTGTATGCGAGTTCGATGTCCTGAACATAGATGGCGAGGGCGAGGAGGAGCACGGCGCTCTCCCGCGAGCGACCATCGATCGGCTTGCCGTCCATCAGGAGGAGGAGGTCCTCGAGGTGGATCTTCGGGCTTGGTGCGGCGTTCGGTTCTTCTTCCTTCACTGTCCCCTCCGAGTGGTTCGCGTGGTGGAGCGGCGGTAATGCTCGTAAGCGCCGGGGTTCGCCCCAAAGTAGCGCTTCCGAGCCTCCGCGTCGGTCAGTCGCGGGTCGCGGCGCTTCTCCTCCGCGATTGCCCGATGGATCTCTTGCATCGTCCGGGTCGCAGGGGCCGGTGTGGGCTCAGCCCCACGCACGGACTCGGCGTTCTCCACGACTCGCGACGCAGCGGCGAGGGCAGTGGACCCTCCACCGAGTGTTCGGCACCGCGATTGCGCCTCGGCGAACGCCTGTCGACCCGACGCCGACTTGTCGAGTCCTTCCTGCCGATGCTGCTCGAACAATTCTGGGTGCTTCGCCCCGAGTTGGCGCAGTGCCTTCTGCTTGGTCAACTTCGGGTCGGCTCGGAGCATTTCCGCCACCGCTTGGTCGATCGTTTCAATCGCGGACTTGCTGGACATCGTCCTTCCTTTCTTCGCCCCCTGGATGAGCTTCAACTGCGGGTCTGCATTCGCGACTGGTTCCGGCCCTTTCAGTAGTTCAAGCAAGGTTGCCAGGCGCTTCACCTCCACTCCGGCAATCAGGCGACGACCCTCGTCCTCGCCCTGCCCGCGCACCCTGTCGGCCGCCTCTTCAAGCAGACGATCTCCGAGGGTGCAGATAGTCGCCGGGTCACTCGTCTTCCCTAGCTGCACCACGCCGCCGTCGTCCGGGACGTACCGCAAGACCGCTTCCAGCGTTGCCATTGCCCTCCTAGTGGAAAACGAATCGGCCGCCCCCGCTACTTGGAGGCGGCCGTAGACCGTTCTTGGAAAGGAAATCTTCCCGGCGCTAGCTGGGGGGCCTGCCTAGCTTGCGAAGTTTCTCGCGCGCTGTTAGATACGCGGACTTCCCGCCAGGCATTGCTTCCTCTATCTCCTCCAGCGTCCAGCCTGCGGCCCGGAGTTCAAGGGCTCTGCGCTGCCGGTCGTGCGAGGGCTTGGACCCTCGGATGCGGTCCACAAGCTGCTCGACGCCGTCCTTTGACTCGATCTCGCTCAATTGGTCGAGTTGGTGCTTGTCGGCAATGTGATCCTGCTTGGTCTCCTCGTCCTCCGAATCGTCCGAGTAATGCGGCTCGTTCAGGCTCATCGTCTTCTTGCCCGCGAATTCCTGCTCGTGAGCCTTCGCTTCAGCTTCCTTCTCCGCTTCACTCGGTTTCACGAGGCGGTCCAGGTACTTGATCGGGTCGCGCCGCGCCGAGGCTTTCGCGAACAGGGGACCGAGGGGCGACGGAATCGTTGCTGGGGCTACGTCGTCAGGATCGCTCGGGTCCATGGGAGATGCCGCCCACTTCCGCGCGGCGTGCTCACGGTCGGCATCCGTCTTGGGGGCCTTCAGTATCAGGTCCTCTTCGTCGCCTTCGGCGGTCCGCAGTGGGAGCCGGAGGAGTCCACCGGGCGGAGCCGCGTCCCGCGCGCCCAGGAGAGCACCGATGCTCTGCACGTGCGCCATGTCGCGGCTCCGTGCCTGCGTGGCGGCCATTGCTTCGTCCGCGCGCTGGAGTTCGGCTTCGTCGGGGAAGGGATCGTAGTGGCCGTCGGGGCAGCGCTTCCAGCCGCTGCACTTCGCGGCGCGGAGGTCCAATTCAATCACTAGGCGGGGCCGCTCCATGCCGGGAGTATCCCTCCAGCGGAACGCGGCGGGGGAAAATTCACGCCACGCAGTCTCAGCGTGGCGCGGGTGGTTCGGGTGCTCCCGGAAGTCTGTTCTCCACCGGGCTAGAGAAGTACTCGCCGGAGACGATTTTCTATCCTTCTAAGGCCTAATGGGAAAAAAGGGAACCACCCCACCTAACCACCTAGCGAGGCTCTTGTGGTTTCTCGCGGCTACGTGTTGTAGCAGCAGGGGGAAGGCTGGGAATGTGGATGCTGCGGAGGCCGAACGGAGGCCGACTTGCACGGACCTTGCGGGCGCAGGATCGTCCGTCTTACGCCTTTTGGCTCCCCCTACTTTTCCCGTAAGAGCGCCTTTCTACGCCTTTTCGCGCCCTCTCGCGCCCCAGAGGGGAGCCTAGAGAAATGCCACAAAACGCGGGGCACGGAGTCTGCAAAACCGTTATTCCTGGGTTCAAATCCCAGTGCCGCCTCCAACTTCAAGCTTCGGGCTTCAGCCACTCGGACGCACCCCCGTCCAGCCGGATGTCGAGGACTCCATGCGTTTGATCCGCCGCTCGTTGCTTCTGCTCGCCGGCTCCCTCTTGCTGTCGATGTCGCCCCCCATCGCCGAGGCACAACGTGTCCACGACCTGCTTGGAGAGTCGGCCGTTCTCGTCCTGCCGGGTATGGAGTCAGTCAAGGTAGACACGGGGCTGGTCTTCCGGGAAGTGTCCGGGCAGAAATTGAAACTGGATTTCTTCCGGCCCCTCGCTGAAGCGGGCCGGAGCGAGTTGTCGAATCGTTCCATCGCCGGCCGCGCTCCACTCGTCATCTTCGTGAATGGCGTGGGTATCGACAGCCCTCCACTTCGCCGCTGGGGCATCTATCAGTCGTGGGGCCGTCTCGCCGCGGCGAGTGGCATGGCGGCGGTCACGTATGACTCCCGTCGCGATGCACCTCGGGAGGATCTGGAAGCGCTCGTGGCACATCTTCGCCAGAACTCCGGCCGCTACGGCATCGATCCCGATAACATCGCCATCTGGGCCTGCTCCGCTAATCTCCGACATGGCTCGTGGTACGCGCTGAACCCCGCGAACACGCACGTGAAGACGGCCGTTTTCTACTACGGCGGGATCGACACGACCCATCTACGCACCGATCTCCCCATCCTCGTTGGCCGAGCCGGGCTCGATAACCCCGGAACGAACGCCGGCATGGATGCCTTCGTGGTGCGCGCGATCCGCCGGAACGCCGCGCTGACGCTGATCAACATCCCGAACGGCCGGCATGGCTTCGACCTCATGGATCCCGAGGAGACGTCCCGGGACGCCGTCCGCACCACGCTGGCGTTTTTAAAGGCGAATCTCACGCCGGAAATGCGGGAAGCGCGTCAGGCCCGCGACGCGCTAAGGCGCACGGTCGAGCGGCATGGGCTGCAGGACTGGGAAGGGACGATCGAAGCCGGCAAGGCGTGGCTCGAGACACACCCTGACGATCCGCAGGGGCGCCCCCTGATGGCGGACGCCTACTACAATCTTAAGCGCTTCCGCGAAGCGGCCGCGGCGTACGAGAGCGCCGGCGACGCGGGATTGAACCGGGGGGTGACCTATTACAACGCGGGGTGCGCCTGGGCGCTGGCGGGAGAGCGCGATCGGGCGATCGGGAATCTCGAGAAGGCGATGGCGACCGGGTTCATCACCGACCGGCGAGCGTTCGGGAACGACCCGGATCTGGCCTCGCTGAGAGACGATCCCCGATTCCGGAAACTGATCGAATAGCTTGGCGGCGCGACCCGTGAGACTCGCGTCGCCTAACGCGTTCCCCGCGTAGCAAGCCATAGCGAGTGCTGCCCGCCCTTGGTGCGCCGGGCCCTGGCAACCTGCTCTTCCACCTCGAAGCCGATCTCGCGGAGGCGCCGGGTGAACGCGGGGTCAGGTGCGACGGACCACACGCCGAGCACTCCTCGCCCCCGCAAGGCGCCATGGGCCGCGCGCAGCCCCGCGTGGGAGTAGAGCCAGTCATTCGCCGCGCGCGTCAATCCGCTCGGCCCATTGTCGACGTCGAGCAAGATGGCATCGAAGGCGTTCTCCTGCTCGCGCATCACTTCGGCCACGTCCGCTTCCCGCACGGTCACACGCGCGTCGTCGAGGGGCCGCCCAGCGAGCGGCGCCAATGGACCGCGGTTCCACGCGACGAGCGCAGGAACCAACTCGGCTACGACAATCCGCGCGTCACGTCCCAGACCCCGCAGCGCGGCCGCCAGCGTGAATCCCATCCCGAGTCCGCCCACGAGCACTCGAGCCGCGTCGCGCCCCTCAAGGCTAGCGCATGCCAGCTCGGCCAGCATCTCCTCGGTACCATGTGCCCGGCTGCTCATCAGGAGGTGGCGGCCGATTCGGATCACGAATTCGTCCTCGCGTTGGGAGAGGACCAAGGGCTCCGTCTCTCCGGGGACGACCGCGCGGCCGAGTTCTCTCCACGGGATCATCGGACGGTTCCTCTCATGCCGGCTCCCCCCATGACGGCTCCTCCGCGCAGGGAATTCACCCGAGCCCGTGGCTCGATCCAGCCAATTCGTCCCGATACCCGCCACAATCGGCCGGCACGGAACTCCATGAGGCGCGCCATGTTCCCACCGGACCACCCCCATCTGGCACAGACCATGCGATTCCCACCCTCCAGCAGGCCACGCAGCACCCCGCGCCACGCACGGCGCGACCGAAAGGAGACGTACCATGCTTCGCAATCAAAAGGGCTTCACCCTGATCGAACTCATGATCGTGGTCGTGATCATCGGAATTCTCGCCGCCATCGCGATTCCGAACTTCATCGCCATGCAGGACCGCGCTCGCGAAGGCAGCACGAAGGCCAACATGCACAGCTTCCAGCTCGCGATCGAGGACTTCGCCGTGAAGAGCAGCGGCACCTATCCGGTCGCGGCGAACAACGCGGCTGTGCTCGCGAACATGCCTGGCGGCGTCTACCCGGTGAATCCGTTCTCGGGCGCGCGTGACGCGTGGACGTGGGTCGCTCCGGCGGCATCGGGTGTCATCGGCACGTCGGCGGTCGCCACGACCGGCTACACGATCCAGGGATTCGGGAAGACGGCACTCCTGCCGCTCTCCCTCAGCAACGGTTAGACATTCGCGGCTGAAACCGCGCGGCGGGCCGAGACGTCATCGGCCCGCCGCGCTTCATTTCCGCGACGGCAAGCGCCCCCGAGTCTACTACCCGGACTTCCGGCCCGATCCGATCAGGCGGTCGAGTGAGAACCGCCCCGCTCCGGTGGCCATCAGGGTGAGCGCCGGCACCATGTAGAGAAGCGCGAGCTCCTTCTTCGCGAACGGGTCGGCGGCGTGCTGCACGAACACGGCCACCAGCATAAAGATCACGATTGGAACCGCCGCGAGCCGAGTCGCGAGTCCCAGCATGATGGCGATCGAACAGAAGAACTCCGCGAAGACTACGAGCGCGAAGCTCGTCACGGGACCGAGGCCGATCGGATCGGCAAACGTTGCCGCACTCTTGGAAAAGGTCATGAACTTCCCGAGTCCGTGCCCGTAGAGCAGGAGCCCGCCGGTGCCGAGCCGAAGGACGAGCAGCCCGATGGATGGTATTGTCTCGTTGATCCCTTTCATGAGTGCCCCTTTGGTTTATGCCATTCTGACTTCGACTAGCCGCGAGCCTACCAGAGGGGTTGGGGGCCCGATACCGACAAGGCGGCGCGCCCGCCGCCGAGACCGAGACCTCTCCATCCGAAGGAGCCGACTCCATGCCACGGGCCAATCCCGCCTTCGATCCGACTTCGATCGATCGCTACATCGACGACCACCTCGACCAGAATCTCGCGGAACTCACCCGCTACGCGGCGCAGCCGAGCATCGCCGCTCAGGGGCTGGGGATGGAGGCGTGCGCCGCCATCGTGGCCGACATGCTCCGCCTGCGAGGCTTCCAAGTCGAGACGCTCCCAATCGCCGGCGGGCCTCCCGTCGTCGTGGCGGAGCGCGCGGGACGAAGCGACAAGACGCTCCTGATCTACAACCACTACGACGTGCAGCCTCCCGAGCCGCTCGAACTCTGGACCTCGCCCCCCTTCACGCCGACCATCCGTGACGGCCATCTCTACGGCCGGGGCGTCAGCGACGACAAGGGGCACCTCACCGCGCGCCTCCTCGCCATCGACGCGCTCCTCGCCGCGCGAGGCGACCTTCCGTGCCGGATCAAGTTCGTCGTGGAAGGGGAGGAGGAGGTGGGCAGCGTCCACCTCCACGAGTTCATTCGCGCGAATCGCGAGCGCCTGTCCGCCGACGCCTGCCTCTGGGAATTCGGCTACCTCGATCATCGTGGCGTCCCGCTTCTCTACGCGGGGCTCCGGGGGATCTGCTACGTCGAGCTCTCGGTGGAGACGATGTCGCGCGACGCGCACTCGGGGCTAGCGGGCTCCATCATCGCGAATGCCGCCTGGCGCCTGACCTGGGCGCTCGCTTCGCTCAAGGGTTCCGACGAGCGAATTCGGATCCCCGGTTTCTACGATGCGGTTCGCCATCCCACGGCGCGCGACCTCGAGCTGATGGGCGCGCTTCCCGACATGGCCGAATCGTTCCGGAGGGACTACGGAGTCACCGGTTTCCTCCGCGGCATGAAGGGGGGACTTGAACTCAACGTGGCGCAGGTCTTCGAACCGACGTGCACGATCTGCGGTCTCGACTCTGGCTACCAGGGGGCGGGATCGAAGACGGTCCTTCCCGCGCGCGCGACGGCGAAGGTCGACTTCCGCATGGTGCCCGATCAAATTCCCGCCGAGATCGTGAAACTCCTGCGCAAGCACCTCGACGCCGAGGGTTTCGCCGACGTGGCGGTAACGGTCATGGGCGGCGAAGCCGCCGGCCGCACCGATCCGGATCATCCCTTCTTGAAACTCGTCGCGGAATCAGCAACGCCGGTCTACGGCATTCCGATGCAGATCGTCCCGATGATCGGCGGCTCGGGTCCGAACCACGCCTTCATCGAGGAACTCGGCGTTCCCGTGGCGACGGCCGGTTTCGGACACCCCGACACGCGCGCGCACGCTCCTGACGAGAACCTCCGCATCGACTACTACGTGAAGCACGCGAAACACGTGGCGCGCCTGCTGGAGGCGTTCGGGGGGTAGCGTGGCGTTGCGTTTCGCGCGGCGTGCCATGCTACTTCCGGCCGCCGGGCGGCGACACGTTGCCTAACCGCTTGTGCGAGCGGAGCGTGGAGTGGCACGCAGGGTGCTACTCTCCAGCATGGGAACCCCCATGCGCCAACCACTTCTAGGTATCCTCGCGCGGTTCACCGCGCTTCTGCTCTTGGCCGCGCTTCCACTCGCTTGTGGGAAGGGTGGCGCGCCGACGGCCCCGTCCGTGCTGTCGCCGGCGCCGACGCCGGCACCCACCACCGGACCCACCGATCCCGAAGTCGTCTCGTTTGTCGGGCTGATGAACGCGCATCGCGTCTCGCTGGGGCTTTCGCCGCTCGTCTGGGACAGCCGCGTCGCCGTCGTCGCACAGGCCCATAGCCAAGACATGGTCGATCGCGGCTACTTTAGCCACACGACGCCCGACGGCCTCTCGCCCTGGAATCGCCTGGCCGCTGGTGGCGTCACGTACACCGAAGCGGGCGAGAACATCGCGTGGGGTTACGGCACCGGCAGCGCCGTGCTCACGGCATGGCTCGCCAGCCCCGGACACAAGGCGAACATCGAGCGCGCCACCTACACGCACCACGGCGTCGGCAAGGTCGGGACCTACTGGACTCACGTCTTCATCCGCCCCTGACAAACCACCCCGCTTCGCGCTAGAATCCCCCCATGAACGAAACCTCGCCTCGCCCGGCGCGAATGGGCATCGGAATGATTCTGCTGGCGGTGGGCATTGCGCTCGCCGGATGGTTCATCGGAAGTGGAGTTCGCGAGATTCGCACCGCGGACCGCTTCGTCTCGGTGAAGGGAGTCAGCGAGAGGGAAGCGAAGGCCGATCTGGCGCTCTGGCCGATTCAGCTCGCGGTTCCCGACGCCGATCTGGCCGCCGCGCAGAGCCGCGTGAATCAGAATGTTGCCAAGGTGATCGCATTTCTCCGCGCGAATGGAATCGACTCGACCGAAGTCGAGCTGCAGGGCCTCCGTGTCACCGACACCTTCGCAAATCCCTACAATCAGGGCGCCCGGCAGGGCGCGCGGTTCGTCATCCAGCAGACCGTCATGGTTCGCTCGGAGCATCCCGAGGTCGTCCGCGCCGCCAGCCAGAAGGTCGGCGATCTTGTGAACGCGGGCGTCGTGCTCTCGTCGGGCCCCGAGTGGGGACCCGGCGGGCCCTCCTACATCTTCCGGCGGCTGAATGATCTGAAGCCGAGCATGATCGCGGAGGCGACAGCGGAGGCCCGGAAGGCCGCGGAGCAGTTCGCGAAGGACTCGAAGAGCCGACTTGGCGGGATCCATCGCGCGAATCAGGGTGTCTTCGTCATTCTCCCGCGCGACGCGGCGGGGAGCGAGGGTGGCCCCGGCACCAGCGAGCAGGCCCAGATCACGAAGACGATCCGGGTGGTCACGACCGTCGAGTACCTCCTCCGCGGCTAGCGATAGCAGGGGACGTATCGTAAGTTGGGGCGCTGAATCGTTGACTTGTGGCGTGGCGGACCCGTTTCTCCCGCGGTACTCCGCGCCACGATAACGCTTGCAGTTGGAGCGAGTTGAGCGTATCCTTTCAAGGAATCTCTTCGAGGGGCGAACGCCGGTGGGTCGCCGGTCTGTGCCTCCTCCTGACTTCCTCGCGAATTCCATCACTGCCTGGGGAGGCGTCATGCCTGGCTTGCCGTTGTTCCAATCACGTCTGAGCGCGACTCGATCCGCGAGCGCGTTCCGAATCCTCTTCCTCGCACTCCTTCTTCTGCTACCGGCAGGCTCGGCTCGTGCCGCGCTCCAGACGATGCCGGGCGACACGACCTCGGTCGTGACCCTGACGGCGAATTTCAGCGCCGACAGCCCCAACGCGCCGCCGAACCTGACACTGCCGGGCGCTCCGGTGGGCGATTACCTGACACTCGATCTCGTATCGGGAACGATCAAGGTCGTGCCGTCCTACGATGGCCTGACGCGGCCCGTCGAGGTCCGCCAGACGAGCACCGATGGCCTGCTGGCGATGAACGCATTTCCCGCGGCGATCCCCGCGCCCGCGGAGAAGGTGACGGTCCGCTGGCGCTCGGTTGCCAAGGACGACGAAGCGATCACCCTGATAGCCTTCGCTGTTCGCGCCTCCAACGGCGCCACCCTCGCTTCGGTGGAGTATCTCCACCAGGGGCAGCTTTCCTACAACGGCATGCACGCCGCGGGCCAGCTTCTGCCCGTGACGCAGCCGAACCGAGTCGCCCAGCAATTCACGATCGACGTCGACTTCCTCACGCGGACCACGAGCCTCACGATCGACGGGACGCCTGTCGCGGGCTTCCAGTCGGTGCCGTTCGCGGAGCAGGGTGACGACGTGGCGCGCTTCTCCGCCTACGGAGAGGGTGGACACCCTCAGACGGTCTACGTCGACGACATTTCGATGGTGGCCCGCTATCGCGTGCCCGACCGTGGTCCTGCCATCTCGGCCCCGGCTTCGATCGCGGGGACGGAGCAGGTGGCGATCGCGTTCTCGGTTCTCGCCTCCGATCCGGATGGCGAGGCGATCGTCTCGCTGACCTCCTCGGCCCTCCCGGCGGGCGCCTCGTTCGCTTCGAACGGCACGAACACGTCCGGCGCCTTCGCCTGGACTCCCGACTTCACGCAGTCGGGTTCCTACTCCGTGACGTTCACCGCCGCGAACGCCCTCAGCGCCTCCGCGACGACGAACTTCAGCATCGCGAATCTCGATCGCGCTCCGATTGTGACCGGTCCCTCCACGGCCATCGTCGCGGAGAACGTGCTTCTGAGCTTTACGATCTCGGTCTCCGACCCGGACGGCGACGCCATTTCATCGCTCAACGCCTCGCTCCTTCCGAGCGGCGCCACCTTCACGGCGGATCCCGGCAACACCGGCGGCACCTTCGCCTGGACCCCTGGGTTCGCGCAGTCGGGCAGCTACCCGGTCACGTTCACCGCGCAGGCGGGGGCGGCCGTCGCATCGCTAACGACCCTGGTCACCGTGTCGAACGAGGATCGCGCGCCACTCGTCGCGGCCCCGACGGTCGTGGACGGTGAAGAGGGCGGAGTTCTCCTCTTCGACGTGACCGCCAGCGATCCCGACGGCGATGCCCTGAGCGGCCTCGGCGCCGATCTCTCGGTGCTCCCGGCGGGACATGGCGCGACCTTCACGCCGGCGGCCGGCTTCGCGAGCGGGACGTTCCGCTGGCCGATGCTGCACGGAGAAGCGGGGAGCTACTTCGTCACCTTCACGGCATCGAACGGCTCCAGTGGCAGCGCGGTGACGCGGATCAACGTCGCGTTCGCGGGGACCACGGTGACCGGTGAACTCATCTGGACGCCGCAGCCGGGCGAGGAGGGGACCTACGTCGTCACCTTCACCGCCACGAACAACCTGAACGAAATCGGGAGTGCCCAGACAACGATCATCGTCACCTCGGCGCCCTCACTCTTGGTGCCCGAGACGAACGGCCGGACGGTCATCCTGGCGCCGGAAGCCCCGACGAAGGGCCCCATCGTCAGCGTCTCCGGCTTGGTCAGCGCCGGGACGAAGTCGACCACGACGATCAGCGCGACGGCCACGGAACCCACATCCGT
>JANNMC010000005.1:0-25196 GCA_031397435.1 Candidatus Eiseniibacteriota bacterium | reverse complement strand
GTCCCCCGTCGGCTACATGCCGCACGACATCTAGGACGTCGCGCGGAGGGAGTCGCCGAGTGCGGCGACCGCGTGCTCGATCTGGGCGATCGCGATGCGGCGGGAGGGGTAGAAGGAGACGATGTTCCCCGCTCGGCCGCCCGGTATCGACAGGACGCCCCTTCGTTCCAGTTCCGCGATCACCGCGGCGGCGCGTGCTGGATCGGGAGTTTTCGCTCCGCGATCCGTGACGAGGTCGATCGCGATGAGAAGTCCTGCCTGGCGAATCTCGCCCACGGCCTGGTGATCGCGAAGCGGACGTAGCGCCGACTCGAAGGCGGCGGCCACGGCGGCGGCGGAATCGTGCGTCGCCTCGAGGAGCGGTAGCGCCGCCAGCCCGCCGGCGCAGGCCAGCGGATGCGCGTAGTACGTGCTGGCGTAGGGAGCTTCCCCCGACACCGGTCGATCTTTCTTCCACACGTCCATCAGGCGCCGCGTTCCGAAAAGCGCGGCGATCGCCACGCCCCCACCGAGCCCCTTTCCGGCGGCGATGAGATCGGGCGCCGCCTCCGGACCGGACGCCTCCCAGGCCCAGAACGGACCCGTCCGCGCGGCCCCCGTCAGGATCTCGTCGTAGATGACCACGAGGCCTCGCTCCCGAGCGCGTGCCGCCAGGCGAGGGAGAAAGTCCGGCGGCGGAACGATGACTCCGGCACGGCCCTGGACCGGCTCCACGAGGATGGCGCCCGGAGGGTCGGGCCCGTCACAGGCCTCCTCGACTCGCTTCCATCCCTCGTCGAAACAGGTCAGATCGCAGCCGTCGCAGGCTCTCTTCAGGGGGCAGCGGTAACGATCGGGATACGGTATGTGGATCGCGCGTGGGGCGCCCCCTTGCATGACGAGCGCCGGCGACGCGGGAAAATGGGTCGCCTCGAGCGCCAGGCCCAACTGGCCGTGATAGGCCCCTTCGAACGCGATGAAGCGACGTCGCCCGGTCGCAAGAGCGGCCGTCTTGAGCGCCAGGTCGACCGCCTCGGATCCGGTCGTGGCCAGGAGGACGCTCGAGAGTGCCCCTCCCTTCTTCGACAGCCGCCGCACGAGCCGTTCCCGCGCGGCGTGCGGCTGGAGGTCGCCGAGGCCCTGCATCAGCCGTCTTGCCTGTCCGGCCACCGCGCGCGCGATCTCCGGCGCGGCGTGGCCCAGCGAGGCGGCGCCGAAACCCGACGTGAGATCGATGTAGCGATTTCCGTCCAGATCTTCCACGACCGAGCCCTTGGCGCGATCCCAGACGATGGGGAGCGGCGCGGCTCCCCAAATGGCGGCGCCCTCGACGCGCCGGAGCCGTTTCGCGGCCGCGAGCGACTTGGGACCGGGCGGCGGCACGGCGATCCACGGCAGTTCATCGCCTCGAAGCGGTGGCCGGCGGCTCACCGGAGCGCCCTCGCTCCACGCACCGGGCTCATCCCTTTGCCCGCCTCGTCTCGACCCACGTCACGCCCGCGAGGATGAGCGCCGCGCCCAGAAAGAAAGCGCCGGTGAAGCGCTCCCGGAAGACGAGCCAGGAGAGGATCGACGTGATGATCGGCTGGGTGTTCTGGGCCACGGCGACCTTGGCCGTTTCGAGATGACGGAGCGCGTACATGTAGAGAGGGTACGCGATGACGGAGGTCCCGATCGCGAGGTAGAGAATCGCTCCCCAGATCGGGGGCGGCACCGTGGCGAAGTCGGGAATGGCGCCGGGAATGAAGAGCGCCGGAAGCGTCATCAAGGTCCCGCTGACGATCGCACCGGTCGTCACCGCCATGGCGTCGTAACGCGCCAACAGCGGCTTGGAGAGAACGGTGTAGAGCGCCCAGGCGAACACGGCGACCAGGATGAGGAGATCGCCGCCGAGAACTTCCAGCTCCTGCTTCAGGCCCCGCTCCGTGAGAATCACGATCACCCCACCGAACGCCACCAGGATCCCGGCCAGCGCCGACCAGGGCATTCGCTCCCGAAGCATGACCCTCGCCATCAGGAAGACGACGATCGGCGTGAGCGCGTAAAGGAGCGAAGCGTGGCTGGGCGTGGAGTGGACCATGCCGAAGAGGAAGAACCCCTGGTTCATCGGCACCACCAGGAATCCGAGGAGCGCGACCCTCGGCCAGTCCCGCCGGTCGATCCCGCCACCCCCCCGTGCGCGCTGCCAGCCCCAGAGCGTGGCCGAGGCGATGAGGAAGCGGATGAGCGCCACCGGCAGGGCTCCAACCGCGACCACGGCGCCCTTGGCGAAGAGGTGGGTCGCGCTCGCCAAGATCTGATTCGCGGCGAGCGCCAGGGCGACTCGGGGGCCTTGGTCGTGGGGGCGAATGGGGGCGATTCCTTTCAAGGGAGAGCAAGGAGCGAAGGCATGGAGCCATCGGGGCTTCCCCGGCTCCGTCCGGACGGCAGTGTAGCCGCCGCCATCCCCCTTCCGCAACCTGCTGGCGTCCGAGACCAACATAGGCTATGCTGCTCGGCTCCGGAGGATACGACGACATGATGGATACCGATTTTCGGAATTACCTCCGCGCCTCGCAAGGGCCGGAGCCAGACATCGCGCTTAGCAATCCACGTTGGCATGAAACCGAACTCGTCGCGCGAAAGCTGATCGAGACCAGCGCCGCCGAGCCGGGGCTCAAGTCGCTCCTGAACGAGCCGCTGCGAAAGAAGCGCTGGGATCTCCTGCTCCTTTCCGGGCTCCTGCATCAGGCGCTCGGACAGCGAATGCCGGCGATCGAGTGTTTCGAGGTCGTCGGCGACAAATGCGTCGCGGTGAACGACCGCGACGCCGTGGTCCACCTGCTTCCCCGATTCCTCATCCCCGAACCCGCTCCCCAAGCCGTACGCTTCCTGCACTATCTCGCCAAGGGCGCACCCTCGGAAGAAGAGCGGATCGAGGCGCTCCGTCACGCGATCGCCATCCGTCCTTCCGATCCCGACCTCCATCTCGACCTCGCGGTGGCGCTCGAGCAGGCCAACGACGTCGAGGCCGCCCGGGAACACCGGATGCGCTTCCTGGAGCTGTCGCTCGAGGAGACGCGTCCCAAGGGGCTATCGGAGGCGGTGGCGCGCGCGGTGGAGGAAGATCTGGCCGCCGAGCCGAAACGCGTCGGCGCCATCGTCGTCCGTTACGCCGGGAAGGTTTCCTGGAAGGACGCCGAGGCGGTGCTGGAATTGGCCATGCCTGAACTGGAAAAGCACGCGGGGGGACTTCTTCCCTGGGACGATCTCTCGGTGCTCCTGCCGAAGATCCTCGCCACACCGGCTGGGCGCGAAACCGCCGCGGAACTCGTGAGGATCGCCGTGGCACGCGAGCCACAACCCGCCGCGATCGTCGAGGGCTCGGGCATTCTCGACTCCTCCATCGACGCGAATATCGTCGTCGACCGGGTGCCGAAGATCCTGGCACTCCCGCCCGGCGCTTACGTGACGCACAGCGCCTGGGGCCTTGGTCGCGTCATGGCGACGGACGGCGAAACCGTGAAGCTCGATTTCCCGAATCGCGTCGGGCACCCCATGTCGTTCGCCATGGCCTCGAAGTCGCTGCTTCGCCTCCATGCGGACGGGCTTCGTGTCCTTTCCATCGAAGAACCCGAGCGGCTGCAAGCGCTGGCGAAGGCCGGCGACCCCGATCTCCTCGCCCGAGCGCTTCGTGAAGTCGGAGGCAAGGCCTCGACCGCGAATCTGAAGCCGCGCTTCGAGACCGCCTTCCCCGACGGCGACTGGTCAGCCTACATCAAGAAGGCGAAGGAGAAGATCAAGGACGATCCCCGCTTCGATCTGAGCGAGGCGTACAAGAATGTCTATTCGCTCGCCCCCGAAGGCCAGGCCGGGAGGGGAGCGGTACTGCCGCGCCTTTCGTCCCGCGCCGCGGTGAAGGGTTTGGCGGTGGTGAAGAAATTCATGCGGGAGCATCCGGAGGAGGAGACGAGGCTGCGCGAGCACGCGGGCCCGCTCGTCGCCCGCTGGATCGGTGACCCCGCGCTCGATCTCACGGGCCGCGCGCAGGCGCTCTGCTACGCCGTCGGCTGGAACAGCTTGAGCCGTGAGGAAGCGATCGAGGCACTGGGCGACCTGATTCACGAGGGGCTCTGTCCCGACGACCTGAACATCAGCGAATACCAGGAACTCCTCATGGACCTCGCGGAAGGCTGCCCCGAGGAAGAGCCGTTCCTGTGGCGCGCGTTCGAGAGCCGGCTTCCCCGGCTCCGTGACCGTGGCCGCCTGCGACTCCAAGACACCATGGGTGACGCCTACCCGCGCGCCATCGAGCAGCGCGTCCAGCGAAGCGCCGACACTCCGGGCCTCACCGCACGGCTGATCGAGCATTTCGCGACGCAGCCGGATGACATGGGCGCACCACCCCAGGCCCTCCTTCTTGTCGCCGCGATCCGTTTGCTGGAGCGAGAACTGGCTGAAGGGGTCCCCGAGCGGCTCCTGGCCCTGCTGGACGAAGGCGGCCTCTACCGGGTGCGATTCCAGGCCACGCCGCCGGACCCGGAGGCCATGGAGGCGATCGAACGGACGGTACTGGCGTGGAGCGGCAGCGAGCGGCGCCTCGTCCCGATCGTCGAGTTCCTTCGCGCCATCGGACATCCGGAGATCGCCGACGCCTACGAGGAGCACCGCAAGGCCCGGGCGAAGAGCCTCCTCGAGGGAAGATCGACCGAGGACGTGGACACCCGCTTCACCCTCATGACCAAGATGACGTATCAGCGTCTGGAGTCGGAGCTGAAGCGACTGGCCCTGGAACTCAAGACCACTATTCCGGCCGCCATCGAGCGCGCCCGCCAACTGGGCGACTTGAAGGAGAATGCCGAATACGACGCCGCCAAGGCGAAGCAGGCGAACACCGCCATGCGGGTCCAGGAGCTGATCACGCTCCTCGAGGCGACGCAGATTCTCGAATCGCTGGTAATCGATCCGAAGCGGGTCGGCGCGGGAACGGAAGTCTTCCTGACCCCGCTCGGCGCCGGAGAGGCGAAGGAGCGGTTCTGGATCCTGGGCGAGGGGGACCACCTTCTCGGTGGGGGGATTCTCTCGTATCGGGCGCCGATCGCGCGGCCGCTGCTCGGAAAGAGCCCCGGCGACGAGGTCGACATCGAGTACGAGACGGGCATCCGCCGTTTCCGGATCGAGTCGATTCGCAAGCGGCTTCCGGGCGATCCGGTCCCGGTCTAACACGCATCGAAGGAAACTGACGCCCCCGGGTACCGGGGGAACAACAGAGAGGAGAATCGGCCATGGCCAAGCATGTGGTGAAGCCCCTTCCCTACGCGAACGATGCACTGAAGGGAATCGGCTCGAAGACGATCGAGATCCATCATGACAAGCTCTATGCGGGCTACGTGAACAAGCGGAACGAGATCGAGGAAGCGCTGGCGAAGGTGGACCGGAGCAAGGCGAACCAGATCTACTCCGACATGCGCGGCATGAAGCACGAGGAGACCTTCGCGGCGAACGGACAGATCCTTCACGAGATCTACTTCGCGGTGATGGGCGGCGACGGCCAGCCGAAGGGCGAGGTCGTCGACAAGATCAAGGAAGACTTCGGCACGTTCGCGGCGTGGGAGGAAGACTTCAAGGCCTCCGGGATGTGCGCTCGGGGCTGGGTCGTCCTCGCCTTCGATCCGACCGACAGCCGGCTCCACAACTTCATCGGAGACTCGCAGAATCAGGGCGGCGTCTGGGGCACCTTCCCCGTCATGAACGTCGACACCTACGAGCACTCCTACTTCATCGACTACGGCTCGGACCGGAAGGCCTACCTCGAGGCATTCATGCGGAACATCAACTGGGACGAGGTGAATCGCCGCTACCTGGCGGCCTCCCAGATGGTCATGGCCCGAAAGTAGGGCTCTGCGCGGCGGGCCGGGAACGGTCCTGCGCCTGATTGCAGTCCGGCGGGTGTCCGTGCGAAATGCACGGACCCCGCCTCTTCTTTTGCGACCCTCACTCGCGGCCCCTGCTTAACTTCCTTCTTGGGAGCCGTTTAGCGACCCTGCTCAATACCCTCCCCCACGGCATGGCCCTTGCTCTACACCCCAGGGGTTTTTCCATTTCCAATCGTATTCCGTTCGCGATGGGGATCGCGACAACCAAGGAGACCGACATGAAGACGGTGAAGGTGTTCGTACTCGCGCTCGCGGCGCTGGGAGCGCTTGCGGCGCTGAATGGTTGCACGGACGAATCGTCGCGCAACATTCTACAGGTAGTCAGCGTCAATGACGGCCTCGTCTACTACAGCGATCTGGTGACCGACTCGGGTTCCGTCGTCGCGGACGAGGTCCTCGTGAAGGTGACGAACATCCCGAACGACGGCGGACCGACCCTCGCTCCCGGCACGCCCTTCTCGCAGATCGTCATTACGGGCTACACCGTCACGTTCGACAACGGAGTCTACCCGGCGGTTTCGGGCGGCGTGACCGGAGTCGTCAACTCCGGCGAAACAGCCGAATTCTCTATCGCGCTCACCAACATCGCCGACAAGGCCGCGCTCTCCTCGTCGATCGCGACCAGCACGACGGCACGCATCACGCTGACGGGGTTCAATCACATCAACGGCGGAAACAACGGTGACGGAGTCACCGCGCGCGCCAGCCTTCCCGTTCAGGTCGCGAACTTCAACGACGCCGACATCCAGAACTGACCGCTTCGTCGGTCGCGACCCCCCCGCCCCGTCACGCGCGATGGGGGGCGGGCCGACTTTATTTGCGGCGCGGCTTTACGGGGCGACGGACAGGCTTGGAGGCATCCCATCGGTAGGAGCCGAGCGGGATTCGGCCGTTGGGATCGAACTCAACCCCTTCCCGCTCGAGGCGGAAGCGCTGCGGGAGTTCACCCCCGGCCACGCCGCGGCCAAGGCTGATACGCCCCTGCGCGTTCACGACGCGATGCCAGGGGAGCCGGATCCCCTCCGGCGTGGCATGCAGGGCGTAGCCCACCAGGCGCGGTTGGCGCGGCATTCCCGCCAGACGCGCCACGTCACCATACGTCGCGACACAGCCTCTGGGGATGCGACGAACCGCGGCGTAGATCCGCTGGTAGGTTTTCGAGAGTACCGGCTTCCGGGCGCGAGGGGCCTTCCGCGCCGGCCCGATCAACGGTAGGCGAACAGCATGGCGTAGATGATCCAGAGGACGATCAGCAAACCGATCGTGAGGGCGGTGTAGCCGAACGCGCGGATGCCGCGCAGGACGATCGGCGGATAGGCCTCCACCAAATGTTTCTCCAGTTCTCCGCGCTTCACCAACTCCTCGTACTCACCCGGCTTGTCAGCCTTGAACTCCTCCAGCGGCATTCTGCCGGTGAAGATGACCAGATCCATCGGAAATTTCTCCGGCCGCAGGTGCGTGTTGAAGAAGTGTACCGTGAAGATGAACCCGACAGCGAGGAGCGCCTCGTCACTGTGGATGATCGTCGCAACGTTGATGAACCAGCCCGGCATGACCCGCGTGAATAGCTCCGGAAACCAGAGCATCAGCCCGGTCGAACCGATGACCAGCATCCCCCAGAAGACGGCGAAGTAGTCGAATTTCTCCCAGTAGGTCCATCGGCCGTACCGGGGACGAGGCCCCTTCCCCAGGAACCACTTGATGCTTCCAGTGAACTCCCTCAGGTCCTTCCCGTTGAAGAGCATCGTGTCGGGCCCGAAGATCAACGCGCGCCAGGAGCCGAATTCCCTGTTCTTCCGCCGGACGAGGTCGGTGACGTGAGTGGCGAAGGTGATGATCATGAGGACCGCCGCCATCCGATGCACGTAGCCGGCCGACTCGAACCCGCCGAAGAATCGCGCCAGGAAGCGCGCCCAGCCGGTATACGAGAACTTGAGCGTCATCCCGGTCAAGGCAAGGCTCAGGAAGCTCACGATCATCACGATGTGGAGGACCCGGTTGAGCCTCGTGAAGCGCTCGAAGTGCACACCCTTCGGCTCATGCGCCATCGGATTCCCCCTTCGCTTCCGGCGTCTTCGGCGTTTCCGGCACCGCAGCCTGGTCGGTCGGTTCCGGCCCGGCGCCGCCCGCCGCGCCCGCCGCTTCCGTCTCCCGTTCCGCCTTGTCGCGCTCACGGCGTAGCTGGAGCGCCCGGGGGAACCAGAGAATCGTGTGGAGCCCCCCCACGAGGAACGTCCCGATCAGAAGCGAGGTCATTCCCCAGAAGGTGTAGAAAAGGAACGGATACTTCTTCGGGTCGTGATGCGTGGCGTGCGTGAGGTAGCCGGCGAAGCGGCGCGTAGCGCCCTCGTGGCACTTCTGGCAGGTCTTCAACACGTTCGCGCGGCTCAGGTGGGACTTCGGATCGTCGGCGGGCAGAATGTCGTGCGACCCGTGACAGTCGTAGCACTTGGCGGTCTTCGTGTAGCCGAGTTGCGAGACCTTCCCGTGGTACGTGTCGAAGTAGCTGTCGGCGATCTTCTCGTGGCAGCGTCCGCACTTCGTCATGATGTCGAGCTTGAAGCCGACGTCGTCGGCGCGGCGAATCGTGTGGGCGGAGTGACAGTCGTTACAGACCGGCAGTTCCTGCTTCGTCTTCCCCACCAGCGTCGCGTGGATGCTCTTCTCGTACTTCTCCTCGATCCCGTAGTGGCAGCGACCGCACGTCCCGGCGATGTTCTTCGGATTCACGCTCGAGGCCGGGTCCTTCTTCGGAAGGACGCCATGCGCGGTGTGGCAGTTCGTGCAGGTCGCCGTCACCGTGAGACCGCTCTTCATCAGCCCCTTGCCGTGAGTGCTCTCGGTGTAGTGCTCGATGATGTCGTGCTGGGTCCCCTTGTAGCGCTTGGCCGCCTTTTCGCCCTCGCGATGGCAACTGGCGCAGAGCCGGGGAACGTTTGTCGGGAAGGTGGCCGAGTTCTTGTCGGTCTTTCCCAGGATGGTGTGCGTGCCGTGGCACTCCTTGCAGGTCGGGCCGTTGGCATCCTTCTTCGCCGTCAACTGCCCGTGCGTGCTGCCCTGGTATACCTGTCCGACTTCGGCGTGGCAGGAAGCGCAGTCGACCTTTTGGACGATCGTTTCGCACGCCCTCACGCGTGAGAGACTCACCCCCGAATGGCACTGGCTGCACGAGACCTTCGCGTGCCGGGAGTGGGAGAGATCGTCGGGCCGCACCGCCAGCGACCGCCCATCCGCGGTTGCCTTCATGGTGGCGTCGGAGTGGCAGCGCATGCAGTCCTTGTCGGCCATTCCCTGGTCGTAGAAGACTTTTCGCACCTTGTGCGGCTGGTGGCAGTCGACACAGGCCGGGAGCCGGTGGGATTCCTTCTCCCAGAGTTCGCCCTTGATCACCTTCCGGTGAACCGCTTCGATTTCCGCGTGGCACTGGGTGCAGGTCTTCGCGATGTTCGCGCGGGCGATGGAAGAGGCGGGATCGGTGTGCTTCAGGATCGAATGCGCGGTGTGACAGGAGGCGCAGTTCGGCGCGACGATGAGACCTTTCTTCAGGAGGCCCTCGCCGTGAATGCTCTCGGAGAAGTTCTCGAGGATGTTGTCCTGATGGATCGTCCGCTGCCGCTGCACCGTGGCTCCCTCCTGGTGGCACTTGCCACAGAGGAACGGCACGCGGAGCGGCGCTACCGGCGAGCGGGCATCCTTGACGCGGACGACCTCGTGGGAGCCGTGGCAATCCTGGCAGCGCGGCGCCAGCGGGTCGTTTCGGGCGATCGCCTGCCCATGGAGCGACTTGGCGTGCAGCGCCTGGATGTCGTCGTGGCAGGAGCCGCATGCCGCGCGCTGGAGTTCGTCGGCGTGCGGGAGTTCCTTCCCCGCGAGGTCGGCGTGGCAATCGATGCAGTCGACGGTAGCATGGATGGAGGACTTGAGCTTGGCGGCATCCACGAAGACCGAGATCGTCCGGCCGTTCCGCTTGCCGGTAAGCTCGCGATCCTCGTGACAGTCGAGGCACTCGCTGCTCTCCTGAGCCCTCACGCCTCCGGCCAGGAGGGCCGCCGCGACGGCAAGCAGATAGATGATCCGGATTGGTCTCATGGCTCACCCCGATTATCGGAAGAGGGGAGCCGGTGCCGCTATGGTCCGGACGTGGTACCGACTGGTTGGCCTTGGGGTTACGAGGATGGAACCGTGCTGCCATCAAGAGGCTGGGCCGCCAGGGCGATTTCCACGGCTCCGCGGCGGCGTTCGCCCAGGATGCGGAGCCAGCGCCGCCCGGAATCGGCGAGCACCACGGCGACCAGGAGGAGGAGCACGATGGAGAGGATTCCGTCCACGTAGCCGATCAGCGGCCCCTTCTCGGCGATGTAGGCGGGCGAGAGGTAGCGAAAGGTGTTCAGCACGCCCGCGGTCATCGTGGTGACCGTGAGAAAGGCGCAGGGCAGGAACGTCGTCAGGGCGTAGCGCGCGGGGCGCGTTCGAAGGAGAAACGTGGTCCCGACCGCCAGCGCGATCACCCCAAGGAGTTGATTCGACACCCCGAAGAGCGGCCAGATCGTGTCGACGGTCCCGGTCATCAGCAGGAAGCCCCAGGCGAAGCAGACCACGATTCCGACGAACGCGACGCTCCAGACGTTCGTGGTCGAGCCGAGCGGGGCCCAGACGCGACCCAGCACGTCCTGGAAGAGATAGCGCGCGACGCGCGTTCCGGTGTCGAGCGCGGTGAGGATGAAGACCGCCTCGAACATGATGGCGAAGTGGTACCAGTAGGCCATCATCCCGCTCATGCCCGGGATCTGCCGGAGGATATTCGCCATTCCGACCGCCAGCGAAACCGCTCCCCCGGTGCGTCCCTGAAGCGATTCCTCCCCCACCATCCTGGTCAATTCCGCCAGCTGCACGGGCTGGATCCCCATCGCGGCGACGACTTTCGGAACGCCGTTGATCAGGTAGTAGTCGGCCGGCATCAGCGTCGTCGCGGCGACCAGCGCCATGATGGCGACCACGCCCTCGGTCAGCATGGCGCCGTAGCCGATGAAGCGGATGCTCCCCTCGTCGGGAATCATGCGCGGCGTCGTGCCGGAACCGATCAGGGCATGGAATCCGCTGATGGCGCCACAGGCGATCACGATGAAGCAGAACGGAAAGATCTTCATCCCCGGGAGTACCGGACCCGTTCCGTCGATGAAGCTGGTGACGGCCGGCATCTGGAGCGTGGGGCGGACGATGGCCACGCCGACGACCAGAAGGACGATCGTGCCGATCTTCATGTAGGTCGAGAGGTAGTCGCGCGGACAAAGGAGGAGCCAGACCGGAAGCGTGGCCGCGATGAATCCGTAGATCGGGAGGATCCACTGAAGCGTCAGCGGCGAGAGGCGAAACCACGCCGCGTAGGGAGACGCCATGAGCCACGGACCGAGGAGTACGGCGGCAAGAATCATCGCTACGCCGATCAGGCTCCCCTCCACGACGCGGCCCGGGCGAATGCGGTACATGTAGAGACCGAAGAGGAGCGCGGCGGGAATGGTCATGGCCACGGTGAAGGTGCCCCATGGCGAGTGCGCCAGCGCGTTCACCACGATGATCCCGAGCCCGGCCAGGAGGAGGATAATGATGAAGAGGATCGCGGCGGTCGCGGCGGCATGCGCCACGGGACCGATCTCCCGGCGCGCCATTTCGGAGAGCGACGCCGCGCCATGGCGCACCGACGCGAAGAGGATGATGAAGTCGTGCACGGCGCCGCCGAGCGCCGCGCCGATCAGGATCCAGAGCGCCCCCGGCAGGTAACCGAACTGCGCCGCCAGCACCGGCCCGATCAGCGGCCCCGCGGCGGAGATGGCGGCGAAGTGGTGGCCGAAGAGGACGAAGCGGTTCGTCTTCACGAAGTCGCGCCCGTCGCCCCGGGTGACGGCGGGCGTCGGCCGCGTCGGATCGAGGCGGGCAACCTTGGCGGCCAGGAAGGTGCCGTAGTAGCGATAGGCTAAGGAGAAGAAGACGATGGCGGCGAGCGGCAGGACGAGTGAGTTCACGCTCGAGTCGCTCCGCGGGACGGGACTACTTCGTGGTCGCCTTCGGGGCCGCGCCCTTGGCCGGCTCGGCCGGCTTCGGCTTGTGCGGCGAGACCTTCACGATCACGATGCCCCACGCTTGGCTCCGGTGATAGACCGTGCCCATGACGTCCACCTTCTGGTGGATGTACTTCATGAGGGGATCGTTCGGATTGCGCCCCGGGAGTTCGCCGGCGATGAAGTAGATCCGGTCGATGGCGCGGTCGTAGATGGCCAGCGTCTGCCCCGACTTCGCGCAGTCGACGGCGCACTGGAAGTGTCCCTTGCCGATCGACTTCGAGCCCGCCTCGAGGAAGCAGGCCGGGTCCATCACTTCTCCGGTGATGGTCGTGGTAACGCCGCCGCCGATCGCCGGTTTCCCGGGTGGGACGCCGGGTAGGGTCGCCGTCTTGCCGTCGCCGGTGCCCTTCGGCTCCTCGGCTTTGGTGGAGGGATCGGCTGCCTTGGTGGCTGCGTCGGCTCCGTGATTGTGGCCTTCGTGACCGGTGGCGGTCTGCGACGAAGCGTTGCCCGCCCGCAGCGTCAGGAACGCCACGACGGTGAGAGCAAGGCACGCGGCCGCGAGTACGGCAACGCTGCGCTTCATGATGAATTCCCCCTAACGCGCCCTGGTACGATGCAACGAATCTCGTCGACCTGCTGTCTGGACTACTTGGCGGCACCCGGCGTGATCGAGGCGATCTTCACCGCCGTCACTCCGCCGCGCGAGTAAAACTTCCCCGTGACCGTCACCTTCATGCCCGCGAAGTCGATGACGCCCTTGTTCGGGTCCTCGCCGGGATTCTCGGTGGCGATCAGGTAGAGCTTGTTGGTCTTCGCTTCGAGAATCGCCAGCACCTGACCCGCCTTGGCGCACGCGATGGTGCACTCCTTGTGCGTATCTCCCTTGGCGCCGTTCACGATCCAGCAGGCGGGATCGACAACTTCGCCGAAGATCGTCTTGATCCCGGTCGTCACGCCCTTCGGAGCGGCAGGCGCGGCCGGGGCCGCGGTCGCCGCCTTGGCGGCGGGAGCCGGGGTGGTCTGGGCGATCGCGAGCGGCGCGAGGAGCGCGACCGAAAGGGATCCTAGAGCGAGAGCGGCGGCAACTGAGCGAAACGGCTTCATTTAAGTCCTCCGTGCGTACCTTGGGTGTGGGGGGTCCTACCCCGAGCCACCAGCGTACCAGAGGGGGTAACCCCCTGCAAGAATGCCCGGTTCCGTGATTTCGGGCCGGCGGCGGCGGCATTTCAGGATTAGGCACGGCACTTCTGCTATCATCGCCCGTCCCGATCCAGCCGCAACCATTGAGGACCTCCATGCCCCAGCCATCGCGACGTAGCCAGCAGATCCCCTTCTCTCCCATTCGCGCCATGTTCCGTCTCGCCGACGAGATGGACCGCGCCGGGAAGGGCCCCGTGATCCGATTCCATGTCGGCGATCCCGACTTCGCGCCTCCCGCTCCTGTGGTCGAGGCGACCTATGCCGCCATGAAGGCCGGCAAGACCCACTATCCCCCGAGTGTCGGCGTGCATGAACTCCGCCTCGCGCTCACGGAGAAGGTGGAAACACGAAACGGCATCCGAGCGAACGTGGAGCAGTTGGTCATCTGCCCCGGCTCGACGGAAGCGCTGGTGGCGGTCATGGAGATCGCGCTCCACCCGGGCGACGAGCTCCTGATCCCCGAGATCTACTGGCCGAACTACGTGCAACAGGCGCTCTTGGCCAGCGCCAAGCCGGTCTTCTATCCGGTCGGAGCCGGCTACCAGCCCGATATCGATGGAACGAAGCGCGCCATCACGCCGAAGACCCGCTGCATGCTGGTGAACTCCCCTTCGAATCCGACCGGCGCCGTCATTCCGGAGGCGACGCTTCGCGCGCTCTACGCCATCGCCAAGGAACACGATCTCTGGATCATCTCCGACGAGGCGTACGAGGACATCGTGTTCGACGCGAAGCACTTCTCCATCGCCTCCATCGAGCGCGACCTTCCCGAGGCGGAGCGCCGGGTGCTCTCGCTCTTCACCTTCTCGAAGTCGTACGCCATGACCGGCTTCCGGCTCGGATACATCGTGGCGCCGACGATGCTGATGGCGACCTTGCTCCGGAAGACTCAGGAGCCGCTGGTGGGAAGCACGGCGTCGATGATCCAGTGGGGCGGGCTGGCCGCGCTACGCGATCCCGAACCGATCGCCAGGATGCGCGACGCCTACAGACGCCGCCGCGACATCGCCGTGAGCATTCTCCGCGAGGCGGGCATGGTCGATTACACGCCGCAGGGGGCTTTCTACATCATGGCCGACGTTTCCTCGACGGGATTGACAGGCGACGCCTTCGCGAAGGCGCTGTTGGAGGAGGAGAAAGTCTGCGTGGCGCCGGCGGCCGGCTTCGCCCTCACGCCGGAGTTCGGGCCCGACGGAGTTCCGCTTGGCGCGATGACGGCCGGTGGAGCTCCCGACTATCCCTCGAGCCCGAAGGCCACGCACCTGGTCCGGATCGCCTTCTGCGTCTCCGACGACGACGTGCGCGAAGGGCTATCGCGGCTGGTTCGCTTCGCCGCGCGATGCCGCCAGAAATCCGTGGCCGCCGTCAGGGCGTGATCGGCGGACTTGGCCGCTTGCCCGACCCTGCGCGGTAGAGCACCGGCAGGACGAAGAGCGTCAGGAGTGTGGCGGAGAAGAGCCCTCCAATCACAACCGTCGCGAGGGGACGCTGCACCTCGGCGCCGATTCCCGTGTTGAACGCCATCGGCACGAATCCCAGACTCGCCACGAGCGACGTCATGAGGACCGGCCGGAGCCGGCGCTCCGCCGCCGCGCGGATCGCCTCCATTCTCGGCATGCCCCCCGCCTCCAGATCTCGAAGTGTCGAGACCAGGACCAGCGCGTTCAGCACCGCGACTCCGGAGAGCGCGATGAACCCGACCGCGGCTGAGATGCTGAACGGGAGCCCCCGCATCCAAAGAGCGGCAATTCCTCCCACGCCGGCGAGCGGCACGGCCGCGAAGACTCGCGCCACGTCCCCCGGCCGGCGGAGGCTCGCGTAGAGGAGCGCGGCCACCAGCAGTAGTGCCAGCGGCACGACGACGAGAAGCCTCCGCTGCGCGCGCACGAGGTGCTCGAACTGTCCTCCGTACCGGATGAAGTAGCCCGAAGGCAATACGACGCGCGATTCGACGGCGCGGCGCACGTCTGCCACGAAACTCCCGACGTCCCTGCCCCTCACGTTCGCCTGCACGACCACGCGGCGCCGTCCCCACTCACGATTTATCGCCGTGGGCGCCTCGACGCGCCGAATCGACGCCACGTCCGCCAAGGGGATGCGCGCGCCGTCGCGGCCCGTCAGGACGATCGAGCCGAGCATCTCCACATCGCGGCGATACGCATCCTCGAGTGTGATCGCGATAGGAATCCGCCGGGCCCCCTCCTGCATGACACCGACCTCGCGCGCTCCAATCGCTTCGATGACGTCGAGGATCTCCCGTGCCGGCACGCCAAGCCGCGCCGCCGCCTGGCGATCGACATCGATCGCCACCGTCGGCATCCCCGTCAACTGCTCGGTCACCACGTCCGCCGCGCCCGGCACCTCGCGCACGACACGTTCCACCTCCGACGCCTTCGACCGGAGGAGTTCCAGGTCGTCGCCGAAGATCTTCACGCCGAGATCCGATCGGACGCCGGCCACCATCTCGTTCATCCGCATTTCGATCGGCTGCGTGAAGATGACCCGCATCCCCGGGAGCGACGCGAGCGCTCGCTCCATGGCCGCGACGAGTTCCTGCTGCGTCCGGGCCTTCTTCCACCTGTTCCGATCCCGCAGCGTGACGAAGACGTCCGACACCTCGGTGCCCATCGCGTCGGTGGCCACCTCCGCGGTGCCGGTCCGCGTCCAGATCCGCTCGATTTCGTCGGGAAAGGCGTCGAGCAACGCTCGCTCGATTCGAATCCCATAGCGCACCGATTCATCCACGGAGACGCCCGCCAGCCGTACGGTGTTGAGCACCAGGGCCCCTTCGCTCAGCCGCGGCACGAACTCCGATCCGAGACGTGGCGCCAGCGCCACACCCAATCCGAGCGCGAGGACGGCGGCCGCGAGCACGGTGCGTGGCCGCGCCATGGCCCCGGCGAGCAGAGCCCGGTAGACGCGCTTCAGCCCTGCGATCAACCAGTTCTCGCGCGCCGGCCTGGAGCGGAGAAAGGTAGCCGCGAGCGCCGGCATGACGGTGAGCGAGAGGAGGAGCGACCCGAGGAGCGCGAACATCACGGTCAGCGCCATCGGCCGGAACATCTTCCCTTCGATCCCCTCGAGCGCCAGGATCGGAAGGTAGACGATGAGGATGATGATCTCCCCGAACATCGTGGGGCGGCGCACTTCAATCACCGCTTCCCGAACGATTCGCTCGCGATCTCCCGCACCACCCTCGGCGTCGAGACGGCGGACGGCGTTCTCGACCTGGATGACCGAGCTATCGACGATCAACCCGAAGTCGATGGCGCCAAGGCTCATGAGCGTGCCCGCCACCCCGACCCGCAGCATGAGGTCGAAGGCGACGAGCATGGAGAGCGGACTCGCGGCGGCGACGATCAGCCCCGCGCGCCAGTTGCCGAGGAACGCGAAGAGGACGGCGATGACGAGGAGCGCCCCCTCCAACAGGTTCATGCGGACGGTCTCGAGGACGTGATCGATGAGTTCGGTGCGGTCGTAGATCGGCTCCGCCGTCACTCCCGCGGGGAGCGTGTGTGAGATCTCCTGAAGCCGCGCTCGCAGCCGGTGCGTGACCTCCCGGCCATTCTCGCCCTTCAGGAGGAATCCGAGGCCGAGCACCGCCTCGCCTCGCCCGCCCACGGTGACCGCGCCGTGGCGGAGCGCCCGCCCCTCGACAATGGTCGCCACGTCCCGCACGCGGACCAGCGCACCAGAGTCGGTCGTGATCACGATCTCCTCCAGCGACGCCGGCGTCGTGATGACTCCGACCCCCTGGATCGGGCTCGCCCGTCCGGCTTCTTCCAGCACACCACCGCCGACGTTGCGATTCTCCCGCTCGATCGCCTCCACGAGATCTTCCAGATGGATGCCCCGGCTCGCCAGAGCCGTGGGGTCGACGGCGATCTGAACCTGCCGCTCGTTTCCACCCCACGAATTCACTTCGGCGATTCCGGGGACCGACTGGAGCTGCGGCCTCACGATCCAGTCCTGAATACCTCGAAGATCGGTCACCGAGAACTTCGCGTCGCCGGTGACGAGGTAGTGAAAGATCTCGCCGAGCCCCGTCGTCACCGGGCCAAGGCGCGGCGGCTCGATCCCTTCCGGGAGCGAGACCGAGCCGAGCCGTTCGGTCAGCGTTTGCCTGGCGAGGAAGATCTCGGTCCCGTCGCGGAAGACGGCCGTAACCTGCGAGAGTCCGAGGCGCGACGTGGAGCGCACCTCCACGAGCCCAGGGAGTCCCGAGATCGCCTGTTCGATCGGCGTCGTGATCTGGCGCTCGATCTCGAGGGCCGCCAGCGAGGCGGCGCTCGTGTTGACCTGCACCTGGACCGGCGTGGTGTCCGGAAAGGCGTCGAGCGGCAGGCGCCAGATGGAAGCGATCCCGGCGATCGTTAGAATCGCCGCCGCGACAAGGACGGCGATTCGCCGCCGCACCGACCACGCGATGATCGCGCTCAGCATCGGAGCGTCCTCATTTCGGCGCGGCCTCGATCTCGCAGCATCCGGCGCCGATGGCGCTCTTGTCGCTCTCGGTCAGAAGGAGGAAGCTCCCGGTGGTGACCACTCGTTCGCCCCGTGCGAGTCCGCGCCGGACCGAAAGCGTCCCGCCCTCAGCCGGCTCGACGTGGACGCGGCGTGATTCGTAGAGATCGTCGGCCAGACGGACGAACGCGACGCTTGCCCCGCTCACCTCCTGCACCGCTTCCCGCGGTACGACGACCGCGCCGGCCGCCGCACGGGAGCGGATTGTGGCCCGATGGACCGAGTTCACGCGCCCGCGGGAATCCGCAGTATCGAGGCGCGCGCGTGCCCGGACGACCCGGGTCTCCTCGTCGACCACCGGCGCCACGTAGACGAGCGCCCCCGTAAGTCGGTCGGATTCCTCCGGGCCGAGATGGATCGACACGGCATCACCGGTCATGATCCGGGCCGCGTGCCGCTCGCCGATCTCGAGCTCCGCCCAGAGCCGCGACGGATTGACGATCTCGAACATCCGCTCCTGCGCCTCCATGTAGCGGCCCACCACGGCCGAGCGGCGCGTGACGACGCCGGCGATAGGCGCCCGGACGATCAAGGTCCCCCCGGCGTCGGAGCCGGCGCCGAGCGCTTTCAGCGTTCCCGAAGCGGCCTCGACCTCCGCGTTCGCGGCCCCGTACTCCTGCTCGGAGGCATCCACCTCGCGGCGGGGCGTCATCCCTTTCTCGAATAGCGAGCGCTCCCGGTCTCGTATCGCCGCCGCGTTCTGGAGGCGTGCTTTCGCTGCCGCGAGGCGAGAGCGGGCGTCGGCGAGCGCCGCGCTCTCCATTCGTGCGAGCGCGGCACCCGCGGCCACGCGCGCCCCCTCTTCGACGTAGATCTCGCGCACGGCGCCCGAGGCGCCCGCCGCGACGAGGGCCCGGCGCGACGCGTCGACGACCAGGGTCGCCGTCGCCGGTATGGACGCGCCAGCCAGGTCGGGCATCGCCTCGACGGTTTCGAATCCAGCCTGGCGCGCCGTCTCGCGATCCTTGAAGCGAAGTCGCGTCCGGTCGGGGGGAGCCTCCTTCCGGGTGACATCCACGAGGGGACGTCCCCCGCGCTCCGGGTGGTGGATCGGGCAGAGCGAGAGCGGAAGTCCGTGCTCCTCGCAGTAGTCCCCCTTCGCGCGAAAGATCGCCGCCAGTTTCGGATTGCACTGGGTGCAGAGCACCCGGAGCACGCCGTGTTCGGAGCAGAGATCGGCGGCCGCCGCGGCGTTCGAGGCCGGCGCCGCCGCGGCGCGCTTCTCCAACTTCGCCGGCGCGGACCCGGTGCCGCATCCCGCTGCGAACGCGAGGCAGGCCACGAGGGCGGCCGCCGCCCCGGCCCGATGGCGGCCTGTGGCGCTCATTCGACTCCCGCCGGCTTCGGCGGGCGCGTGATCTTCAACTGGGGATCGCAGGAGAGGCACTGCGACTTCGGGACTCCATGCTCCTCGCACCAGTCCCCTGTCGCCTTGAACGCCGCGACGAGCGAAGCGTCGCAGCGCGTACACGCCGTCTCCGGAACATGGTGTTCATCGCACCAATCGGCGTAGGAGCCGGCCACGATTCCCTCGGCGTGCGACCCGCCCGCGGCGGCTTCCGGCGGAGTGGCCACGGCCGTTTCACCCTGGGCGGACGGTGTCGGAGCCTTGTCGCGTCCACCGCATCCAGCGATGAACAGTGTCGCCAGAATGGCGGCGGCGAACGAATACGTGAGAGGTCGGTTCATGCGTAAATCCTCCTCCGCGTCGACGGCCAAGCCGGCGACACGAGAATGACGAACATCACGACGTCGCGCGCTGGGCGCGAAACGGATCGCGGAATCGGAATTAAGGAGTCTGGGAACTAGAACTGAGGAGGGACGGCGAGAAACCTGGGGACGTGCAGGATGTCCTGGGGAGCGGGCGCGATGGCGGCGTGATCGCCATGGGCCACAAACTCGGCCACCGGCGAGAGGAGCGGATTCGGTATCGTCGGTGGTTCGGTCATCGGCGCGCGATGAGGCCCGCAGACGCAGAGCGGGCAATTGTCGGCGCAGTCATCCTCAGCCCCTCCGGCCACCGGACAGGCGCCACAGGCATCGGATGCAGCCTCCGGGGAGGGCGCGGACGCGGACCCGAATGACGCAAGAAGGAGGAGAGCAAAGAGTAGGCGGACGAACATGGACTCCATGATAGCGTGCAGGGCCGCTCCCTGTCCAGAACCCCCTCCGGAGCGGTGCCGCCTCATCCCTTGGTCTCCCGGCCCGCGATCAGACCATCGAGGAGGCCGATGACGTCGTCGCGGTGCTCGTGGATCGTCAGGAGAATTAGATCCCCGGGACGCGCCCAGTCGATCGCGGCCTGCACGGCGTCGAGTTCCCCCTCGTGTCGCGACACGACTCCCCCTCCAGCGCCGAGCGCCCGGAACTCCTCCTCCAAGATGGCCGGGACTACGCCCCGCTCTCGCCCTCGGAGGTACTCCTCCAGTTCCTTGATGAAGATCCGGTCGGGCCGCATCGTCCAGGCGCTTTGTGCCAATTCCCGGATCGAGGCGTCGTCGCGATCCCCCGCCTGCCCCATCACGATCGCTCGTCGCGTGGAGGGCATGGCCGCCATCATGCGGGCGAGGGCTCCCATGCCGTGCGGATTATGGGCGAAGTCGACGATCACGGTGGCGCCCCCCACCTTCCAGACGTTGGCGCGGCCGGGATTGTGCAACGGATCGCTGACGAACGACGTAAGGGCGCGGGTGATGGCCTCCATCGGAAGCCCGAGCGCCATGGCGCCGCCGATCGCGGCGAGCGCGTTCGCGATGTTGTGCCGCGCCGCTCCGCCGAACGTGAGCGGCACCTCGCCCACCCTGGCCACGGTGCGCCTCTCTTCCCCACGCGCGAAGACGAGCGCGTCCCCGTCGAGCAGGCATGCCTCACCGCCACGCGCGAGGTGCTCCGTGACGTCGGGATGGCTGGCCTCCAGCGTGAACCAGGTCACCGGCGCCCGGAGTCGCTTCCCTCGCTCCAGCAGGAGCGGATCGTCGGCGTTCAACACCACGCGCCCCTCCGGCCCCACGGCCTTGGCCACCACCATCTTCGTGTCGGCCAGTCCGGGGACGTCATCGATACCGAACTCGCCCAGGTGATCGTTCGCGACATTCGTCACGATCGCCGCGGTCACCAGCGGAAGCGGAAGTCCGCGGCGCAGGATTCCTCCACGCGCCACCTCGAGGATGCCGATCTCCACGCGGCGGTCGCGGAGCACGGTGCGCGCGCCGTTCGGACCGGAGTAGTCTCCCTCCGCCACGACGTGGCCTCCGACCGTGACAGCGTCGGTCGACGTGACTCCCGCCATACGCCCCGCCGCTTCCACCATGGCGCCCAGAAGCCGGACAGTGGTCGTCTTGCCGTTCGTTCCCGTGACCAGCACGGTCGGCACGTCGTGGATGACGCTCCACGTCAAGCGCGGCACGATGCGCGTCGATTCCTCGATCGGCCAGGCGACGGAGCCGCGGCCCAGTCCGACCGAGATGCGGCGATCGTCCGCCAGAAGCGTCGCGCCCCGCCGAGCGGCCTCCGCGGCCAGTTCGAGGAGCCACGGCTTTCGCTCCTCCTCGATCGCGGCGCGAAGGAGCGTCAGCGTGCTCTCACGGTCTGGCGGCGGTTCGCCAGCGAATTCCGCGGAGACGCGCGCCCAGGCCGCCTCATTCACCTCGGTGGCGGCGTAGAGAAGATCGGAGGGCGCGGCGAAGGCGAGATTCAGACCCTTGCCGTACGGGCGGCAGGCCACGAGAGCGCCCGACCAGCCGAGCGCGCCGAGATAGTCCTGGAGCGCGGCGCGCCACGCCGCCTCGGCACGCGGGGCATCGCGCGGATCCACTTCCACGTCCAGGATGGCTCCCGGAACGTCGAGGAGGAGATTCGGGCCGGTGAGCCGGCGCGAATCGAGAACCTGCATCAGTCGGTTACTTCCGTCTCCCGGGCGAGACGGACTCCCCGCTCGTCACGAATCAGGAGCTGACCCTCGTCGAGCGGCACGTCTCCCACCGCGACTTCCACCAGCGCGGCCGCAGCCGATGAATCGGACGACGATGGAGCCGCGTCGGCCGAACGGAACCGGACGATCTGCCCCCACGAGCGCGTGAGCGCGTCGGCGAAGATGAGAATCAGGTCGCCCGGACGCCCGCGGTGAAGCGCAGCGTCGATCGCCTCCTGCTCGTCGGGGACGACGTCAATCGCCTGAGGCGAGATCCCCGACTCTAAGAGTGCCTCCCGCAGCATCTTCGGCACCTCATCGCCCTTCCGGCCGCGCAGTCCATCGTCGCGGCGGCAGATGTAGGCATCGAAGTGTCCCGCCGCCGCGCGGCCGATCTCCAGGATGTCCTCGTCGCGGCGATCCCCGGGAGCGGAGAGAACACAGATCCGCTTGCCACGGACTTCCATGCGATCGACGAGGTCGCACATGGAGCGGACCGCGGCCGGATTGTGCCCGTAGTCCATGATCACCTTGAAGGGATGGCGGTCGTGGACGTTCATCCGGCCGGGAACCTGGTCGAACGTCGTGTCGAACGTCCGGAGTCCCTGGCGGATGTCTTCCATCCTCACCCCCATCGCGAAGGCGATGGCCGCGGCGAACATGGCGTTCTGGACGTTGTGTACGGCTCGCCCGTCCAGCGTGCAGGGAATGGCGTGCGTCCAGAGGACCGGCAAGTGAAGCCCCCGGTCGAAGAGCGTGATCATGTTTCCGTTCACGCCCTCCTCTAAGATTATCGCTCTCCCGCCGGCGCGGATGTGCTCCTTCACCAGCGGGTACTGCGTCTGCGTGGTGACGTAGCAGAGATTCTTCGCCTTCGTGTGGTCGGCCATGCGAAGGCAGTAGGGATCGTCGGCGTTCAACACGGCGGTGTCCTGCGACACTTCCACCACCACGCGCTTCACCTCGGCCATCTGCTCCAGCGTGTCGACGCCGCGAAGACCCAAGTGGTCGGAGCTGATGTTCAGGACCGCTCCCACCGTGCATTTCCGATAGCCGAGGCCACGGCGAAGGATGCCGCCGCGCGCCGTCTCCAGCACCGCCACGTCGACGCTGGGATCGCGAAGCACCATCCGCGCGGCGACGGGTCCGGTCATGTCCCCCTTCACCGTCAGCTGCCCGTCGATGTAAACGCCGTCGGTCGTCGTGAGTCCAACATGGCGCCCGCACAGTTTCAGAATGTGCGCCACCATGCGGGCGGTCGTCGTCTTGCCGTTCGTTCCGGTGATGGTGGCGATCGGAATCCGGGAGGGAGTCCCCGCCGGAAAGAGCATCTCCATCACGGGGCCGGCCACGTCGCGCGGCGTTCCCTCGCTGGGCGCCACGTGCATGCGGAAACCGGGCGCCGCGTTGCACTCGCAGATCGCGCCCCCCATGTCCTTGTACGAGCGCGCGATGTCCTGCGAGATGAAGTCCACGCCTCCCACGTCGAGCCCGATCGCCTTGATCGCGCGTGTCGCCATCTCGACGTTTTCGGGATGCACGATGCTGGTGACGTCGATGGCGGTGCCGCCCGTGGAGAGATTTCCGGTGAGACGGAGAAGCACATGCTCCCCCTTCGGCGGAATCGTATCGCGCGTGTACCCCTTCTCGGAGAGGCAGCGCTGCGCCTGATCGTCCAGTTCCAGACGCGTCAGCACCTTTTCGTGCCCGATGCCGCGGCGCGGATCGCGGTTCGTGATCTCCACCAGCTGCGCCACGCTGTGCTCGCCGTCTCCCACCACGTGCCCCGGCACGCGCTCGGCGGCGGCGATGAGCTGCCCGTTCACGACCAGCATGCGATAGTCCCGCCCGGTCACGAACGTCTCCACGATGACCGCACGGCTGTGCTCGCGCGCCTTGTGGAACGCCTCGCGCACGTGCTGACCGTCGCGGAGATCGAGGGCGACGCCGCGGCCGTGGTTTCCGTTGTAGGGCTTCACCACCACCGGGAAACGGAGCCGCTCGGCCGCCATGGCCGCCTCTTCCTCGGTGTAGACGAGCTTCTGCTGCGGCACGGGAAGCCCCAGGTCGCCCAGGAACCGGTTTGTCTCCTCCTTGTCGGAGGCGATCTCAACGGCGATGTGGCGCGTCTCGCTGGTGATGGTGGCCTGGATCCGTTTCTGGAACCGGCCGTGCCCGAACTGGACGAGGCTCTGATTGTTGAGGCGGAGCCACGGGATGTCCCGCTCCTCCGCGGCCCGCACGAGCGACGCGGTGCTCGGTCCGAAGGCGCGCCGCTGCGTGAAGCGGATGAACTCGTCGCGCGCGGCGTCAAACGTCCAGCCTGCTGGGAGAGCCGTGGGAGGCCGAAGCGCTTCCGGCAGGAGCGAGAGGAGAAGCAAGAGACCGAGTTTCCCCGCCTCCACACCGACCTCGGCCTGCTCGTACTGGTAGACGATGTCGTAGACGCCCGGGGCGCCCGCGTCGCGGGTCTTTCCAAACGTGACCTTGGCTCCGGCGGCGTTTTGCAGTTCGATGGCGACGTGCTCCAGTACGTGCCCTAGCCAAGTCCCGTCGTCCTCCGTCATGCGGCGGACAAAACCGCCCGGCTCGCCGTAGGAGCAGCCATGCTCGCGGAGTCCGGGGAGCGCTTCCAGAAGCGCGTCCACGAAGGGAGGGCCGAGCCGCGTCGTCGGCCACTTCTCCAGTTCGCCCAGGTTGACCGTGAGGCGAATGACCGGGAAGAGCGCGTAGATGCTGGGGCCGAGATAGATGGAGGAATCGATCAGTTTCATGGGCCCCCCGGCGTTCGAACGCGAGATCGCGTCAGTCGCCTTCGGTCGGCGCTCCGGCAGCGCTGGCGATCCGGGAATGGAGATTGAAGGCGCCGCCGCGGACAATGATGTGCAGTTTCACCCCGATGAGACTGACCGGCTCCCCGAGCTTCGCGGCATCCATGGAGGAGTACTCGATGCCAGACGGATCGACGATCGTGACCGCTCCGCTTCCCAGCACTTCGATGGTCTCGTCCGGCGCGATGAAGGCAGCCGTGTCCTCGTCGAGGCCGATGCCGACCGCGAAGGGATTGAACGCCAGCGCCGTCAGGAGGCGCCCCAGCCGGTCGCGCTGGCGGAAGTGCTGATCGACGACGATTCGATTGGTGAGTCCCAGCCCCGGGGCCATCGTCACCATTCCGGCATGCGGGGTCGAACCCTCATCGCCGTATGCGATCATGTGCTCCGAGAGAAATGCCGCGCCCGCCGAGGTGCCCGCAATGTGGACGCCCCGTTCGTTCATCACGCGGAGCGCCCTCGCCGCCGTGGTGCCGCCGAGCATTGTTCCAAGGCGGAGCTGGCTGCCGCCGGTGAGGAACACCCCGGTCGCCTTTTCGAGAATGGCCAGTTCCTCGGGATCCTCGCACTGCTTGCGGCTCTCGAAGTGGAGCACGGAAACCCGGGGAGCACGGAGCGACTTGAAAACTTCCTCGTAGCGCCGGCCTGTCGATCGGAGTTCCGAAGCGGTCGGAATGACGGCGATGTGGGCGTCCCGTCCCCCGCAGAGCTGGACGAAACGCTTGAGGATGACCTCGGGGCCGACCTTGTCTTCGGCGCCCCCGATCGGAACGAT